>CAMOXX010000010.1 GCA_946629475.1 uncultured Blautia sp.
TTTCGGAATCGTAGTCACAGATCGTGAGCGGAATGCGCTCTCCCTGCTCTGATGTCCTGGCGATGATGAACTGCCCCGGAAGGCAGTGCCGGGCAACGCGGGGAGCTTCCACATCCATCCGGAAGATATTGGCGGCAAGTTCCTCTGCTCTAAGTATCCTGTACATAAGTTTCCTCCTAAATCAACTGGTCTGCTTACTCGTCCCAGTTATGCCATACATCCGTCACGTCATCGTCGTCGTCCAGAAGGTCGAGCGTTTTCTGCAGATCCTTGATCGCTTTCTCATCGGTAAGCTCCACATAGGTCTGCGGAATCATTGCCACCTGCGCCTCGAGGAGCGGAACGCCCGCGGCTTCGAGAGCTTCCCTGACAGCGCTGAAATCATCGGGAGCGGTCAGCACTTCGTAGCTGTCCTCCTCCTCGCTGAAATCCTCCGCGCCGGCATCCAGTGCGAGCATCATCAGATCGTCGGCTTCCATCTCGCACTCTTCCTTGTCGATGATGATCTGGCCCTTCTGGTCAAACATGTACGAAACACAGCCCTGTGTACCGATGCTTCCGTTACCTTTTGTAAAGGCGCTGCGGACATTGCCTGCCGTACGGTTTTTGTTGTCAGTCAGGGTCTCGACGATGATGGCAACACCGTTGGGGCCATAGCCTTCGTAGGTGGCTCTCTCATAGCTGTCGGCATTGTCTGCGCCGGCCGCTTTTTTGATGCCGCGCTCGATGGTATCGTTCGGCATGTTGTTTGCTTTTGCCTTCGCGATTACATCGCGGAGCTTGCTGTTGTTGTTGGGGTCAGCGCCGCCGGCCTTGACCGCCATGACGATCTCACGGCCGATCACGGTGAAGATTTTGCCCTTCTTGGCGTCGTTTTTCTCTTTTTTGTGCTTGATGTTTGCAAACTTTGAATGTCCTGACATAGTGTTATACTCCTTTTTATGTAATTGTTAAGCATTCCGAATGGACGTGCGTGACCATCTATACCTTACTGGCGCGCACCTTTCCGACGGTTTTGTTTCCGAGGGATACGATGCGGAACCTGTAACCGCAGATATCAAATTCTTTATCAAGGTCGTTCCGGTCTGGTATATGGCCGAGCATCGATGTAAGGACACCGTTCAGTGTCTCATAATCGGTCTCCCCGAAGCTGATGTCCAGCTCATCCTCCACATCATGAAGCGGGGTTAAGGCGTCGATCAGGACCGAATCGTCCTTCTGGGTACGGAAGCGCGCGTCTTCCTCATCATATTCATCCAGGATCTCCCCTACGATCTCCTCCAGAATGTCCTCCAGGGTGACGATGCCGGCCGTCTGTCCGTATTCGTCAACAACGACAGCCATATGCACCTTCTGCTCCTGCATCAGATGAAAAAGATCTCCGATTCCCCGCGTTTCGGGGATAAATGTCGCATTCCGGATCAGACCGGGGATTTCCTTAAGAGGCTTGAATTTTGCCCACGCGTTCTGGGTGATGAACTTCAGGGCATCCTTATAATGAACTACCCCGACGATGTTGTCGACATCGCCCCGGTATACCGGATATCGGGAATTTCCCTCCTCCAGCATGTCGTCCACCATCTCGGTCAGCAGGACTGTCTCATCGAACCCGACGATCTGTTTCCGGTGGGTCATGATGTCGGAGGCGCTCGTCTCATTGAATGAGATGATGTTCTGGATCATCTCTGCCTCGTTCTCCTCGATGACCCCCTGCTCGTGGGCTTCATCGACGATCGAGATGATCTCCTCCTCGGTGACCGAATCCTCCTTCTGGTTCATGTGGACACCAAAGAGGCGGGCGCCTGCCCTGGCGGTCCAGGTGATGACGAAGGTGGCAGGATACAGGAGGATGCTGATATAGTGTACCACATTGACGCACGATAATGCAAATTTTTCGGCCTGATATGTCCCGACCCGCCGGAAAAGCAGGATTCCGAAGGAGGAAATCAGGAGAACGGCCGCCGCTGACAGGGCTGCCGCCGCGGGAACCTCGCTGAACCTTCCGGTGATTTTCGGCAGAATCAGTGATCCGAACAGTACACAGGAGGATGTGATCAGCAGCGGGATCGCATTGATGTACCGCACCGGCTGATCGAGCAGTTTCCGGATCCGGACCGCCTTTTTATCCCCGGCCAGAGCCCTCCGTTCGTTCTCCCCCTCGCTGATATTCTGGAGCGCGGCCGCAAATCCGTAAAAGATGCCGCCCGTCAGAAACAGCACGATGTTGATGATAATGATGATCCAGCTCAAAACTCTGTCCCCTGCTCTTTCCCTTGATAAATAAAGATCCGGGGTACTCTCTTGCTGATGCAGCACACAAGCTCGTACGGGAACCGTCCGGAAAGACTGCCGAGTGTGTCCGCCGTGATTTCTTCGTCTCCGTCACGGCCGAGCAGCGTGACTTCATCAAATGCGGCTGCATCGGGAATGTCGGTTACATCCACCATGAACTGGTCCATGCAGACTCTCCCGCAGATCGGGGCCTTTTTGCCCCGGATCAGGACCCAGCCCTTTCCGGAAAGCCGGCGCGGATATCCGTCGGCATAGCCGACCGGAACCGTCGCGAGGCGCGTCTTCCGCCCGGTCACAAACGTGCCGCCGTAGCTCACCGGGGTTCCCTCCGGGACCTCCTTCACCAGCGTGACGTGGCTCACAAGGCGCATCGCGCTTTTCAGCGGAAGCTCCTCCCGCTCCACCTCGTCGGAGGGATAAATTCCGTAGATCGAGATGCCGGCCCGCACAAGCTTTTTGTGTGCCTCAGGAATACGCATGATCCCGGCGCTGTTGGCTGTGTGGAGAAGCGGGATCCGGATATTCTCAGCGTTCAGGAGGCCGGCAAGCCTTTCGAACTGCTCCAGCTGTTCATAGGCAGGCTCCTTGTCCGTCTCATCCGCGCGGGCAAAATGCGTGAACATTCCCTCACAGATGAGGCCGGGAGTCCCGGCAATGTTTTTGATCACGGGAACGCTCTCCTCATCAGGCGGCAGGCCGATTCTTGACATGCCGGTGTCGATGGGAATGTGCACATATACGGTGTGTCCGGCGCGGCGGCCGGCTTCGGCATACAGCCGTGCCGTCTTCTCGTCCATCACCGGAATCCGGATATCCATCTGTGCCAGCTCGTCAAAAAACTCCGGGAATACCAGCCCGAGGATGAGGACCGGCTTGGTGACTCCCGCGCTCCGGAGCTCCAGGGCTTCATCAGGGGAAGCTACCGCGAACCCCCAGATGTAGGGATAATCATGGATCAGATGGGCGATTGCCGCGGCCCCGTGTCCGTATCCGTCCGCTTTGATGACCGCGATCATCTGTGCGTCCGGCGGAATTTTCTTATGCATTGACTCAAAATTGAACTCGACCGCGTCAAGCGAGACGAGTGCTTTGATTCGTCTGTACTGGTTCATAAAAAATACCTTTCTGTCACTTTTGTTATCGCAAACGCATTTACGATATGCGAGGCAGGAAATCTATGATATCCCCGGCCTTCATGCCGGACATACCCAGCTCCGCCGCCGCGCGGTCACCGGCCATACCGTGAAGATATACTCCGGCCGCAGCCGGTCCGGCAGGACTTTTTCCGGAACGAAGGTGCCGGGACACCGCAAGAACACCTGAAATGATCCCGCAGAGCACATCGCCGCTCCCGGCTGTTCCCATTCCGCTGTTTCCGCTCTCGTTGATGTATATTTCACCATCGGGGGATGCCGTCACGGTACAGGCATCCTTCTGCACGATCACTGCCCCTGTCCTTTTGGCAAATTCCGATGCCGTCCGGACCGGGTCGGCCTTGATCTCCTCTATGGAAAAACCGCTGATCCGGCTCATCTCCCCCGGGTGCGGGGTAAGCACCGTGTTCGGCCCCAGGAAGGAGTACCAGTCGGGATGCTCCGCAAGCAGATTGAGCGCATCCGCGTCGAGTACAAGCGGCTTTTCGGTTTCCCTGCAGTACTGAAGGAGTGACAGGAGTTCAGAAACCGAATCCTCGCTTTTCCCAAGGCCGCAGCCCGCCGAAGCGATGTCGCACCATTCATAGACTCTTCTCCGCTCCTCACTGTCAGCCCTCAGGCTCAGAAGTGCCTCCGGCAGAAGGGTCTGCAGCGGAATCCGGTTCTCCTCCGGTGTACGGATCATCACCATCCCTGCACCGGTGCGGAGCGCGCCGGCCGCGCAGAGATAAGCAGCGCCGCACATTCCCGCGCTTCCGGCAAGAAAAAGGATTTTTCCGAACGATGCCTTGTTTCCCGCAGGATCACGCTCCAGAAAGCCCGCCGCGTCCTGCGGCTCAAAGCTCTTGGCATAGGAATTCCCGCCGTGGCTGTAAATACCGATGTCCGCGCAGATTGTATGTCCGCTGAAGGTTCTTCCCGGATACAGGAGATGCCCGGATTTTTTGTATGCAAATGTGACGGTCAGGTCACATTTTACCGCGGTTCCCATCACCTGGCCGGTATCCCCGTGGATGCCCGACGGGATGTCAACCGCAGCTTTGTAAGCATTGGAACGATTGATGCGGTCGATCAGGGCAGCATATTTTCCTTCAATCGTCCGGGAAAGGCCGACGCCGAACAGGGCATCCACGATCACCTGAAAGCTGTTCATGTCCACCGAGTCCACATCCGTAAAAGGAACGCCGTAGTTTTTGGCGATCCTTACCTGGCGGGCTGTCTCCTCAGTAAAATGTGCTTCGTTTCCCGCCATGCAGATGACCGCGCGGAGCCCGGCATTATGGAGCAGCCTCGCCACAGCGACGCCGTCGCCCCCGTTGTTTCCGCTGCCGCAAACGCAGAGGACGGAGGCCTCCGGCTCACCGGAAAGGTACTCCATAATTTTTTCCGCAACAGAAAGGGCGGCCCTCTCCATCAGCACTGCGGACGGGACGCCCATCTCCCGGATCGTGTAAGCGTCCAGGCTTTTCATTTCAGAACAGGTAAGTATTGTTTTCATAAAAACATCCTTTAATCTAACAGTTACCATGAATAATGATAAGAATAGCACAGAACCCTGCTGTTTTCAAGATTTCACTTTAAAAACAGTAACTACTTCGCTATAATGTAACTGTTCAGCACCCCATGAACATGATCGGAATTTGAATGAAATGCTTGCATTTCAGGCGAATTTCGATCATGTCCATGGGGCGGGCAAGACGCGAAGCGTCTCTGACCGCCCACATGAGGAATGCAAAGCATTCCGAATGAATGGGTTCTGAACAGTTACGCTCTAATGAGTTTATAACTGTGCCGCACAGTTGATTAAACATACGGAGGAACTACATGATACTTTCATGTCACAATATCAATAAATCCTTCGGGGAAAAAGTGATCCTGAAGGATGCGTCATTTCATATAGAAGAAAGAGAAAAGGCTGCACTGATCGGCAGCAACGGCGCCGGAAAAACAACCCTGCTCCGCATTATCATGCAGGAGCTGAAGGAGGATTCCGGGACGGTATCCATCGCGAGGGACAAGCAGATCGGTTACCTCGCCCAGTATCAGGACATCGATGGAGGCCGCACGATCTACGAGGAGATTCTCTCGACCCGGCAGGACATTCTCGACATGGAGGACAGGCTGCGCAGCCTGGAGCTGAAGATGTCCGAAACCGCCGGGGACGACCTGGAGCCGCTGCTCGAATCCTACAACCGTCTGAGCCATCAGTATGAGATGGAAAACGGCTTTGCCTACAAGAGCAATGTTGTCGGCGTGCTGAAGGGCCTCGGATTTAACGAGAACGATTTCGGCAAACAGGTTGCGAATCTCTCCGGCGGGCAGAAAACGCGGGTTTCGCTGGGCAAGCTTCTTTTGTCCGAGCCTGATATCCTGCTGCTCGACGAGCCGACCAACCATCTGGATATGGGGAGCATCGAGTGGCTGGAAACCTACCTGATTAATTACAAAGGAGCCGTTCTGATCGTTTCGCACGACCGGTATTTTCTCGACAGGGTCGTCACCAAGGTAATTGAGATCGAAAACGCCCATCTGCTTCAGTTCAGCGGCAACTACTCCGCATTTGCGGAGAAGAAGGCCATGATCCGGGATGCGCAGTACAAAGCCTGGCTGAACCAGCAGCGCGAGATCGAGCACCAGAAGGCTGTTATCACGAAGCTGAAGTCCTTCAACCGCGAAAAATCCATCAAGAGAGCCGAAAGCCGTGAAAAGATGCTCGCAAAGATTGACCTTCTGGAAAAACCCGCCGAGGCCGAAAACCGCATGCGGATCAGGCTGGAGCCGCGGTTTGTCAGCGGAAATGATGTGCTGTCGGTGCGGGGACTCTCCAAAAGCTTCCCCGGCCAGGTGCTCTTCCGCGACATCTCCTTTGAGATCAAGCGTGGGGAAAAGGTGGCCCTGATCGGGAGCAATGGAACCGGCAAGACCACCCTTCTGAAAATCCTGAACAGCGTGATTCCTCCTGATGAGGGGGAATTCATCCTCGGGTCCAAGGTCAGGATCGGCTATTATGACCAGGAGCAGCATGTACTGCACCCGGAAAAAACGATTTTCCAGGAAATCTCTGACGCCTATCCTGTTCTGACCGAGACGGAGATCCGAAATATGCTGGCCGCGTTCCTCTTTACGGGGGATGAAGTGTTTCAGCCGATCTCCTCCCTGTCGGGCGGAGAAAAGGGCCGGGTTTCGCTTGCGAAGCTGATGCTCTCGGAGGCCAATTTCATCATCCTTGACGAGCCGACCAACCATCTGGATATTGCCTCCAAGGAAATCCTGGAAGAGGCGCTGAACAGCTATGAAGGTACGGTCCTCTATGTATCCCATGACCGTTACTTTATCAACCAGACGGCGGAACGGATCCTGGACCTTACCAATCAGGCCCTTGTGAATTATATCGGGGACTACGACTATTATCTGGAGAAAAAGGATGAGCTGACCGCGATTTACGCTCCCGGGGAGGATGCCTCCTCCAAAGCGCCGCAGATCTCGGAGAGCAAGCTTTCGTGGCAGCAGAAAAAGGAGGAGCAGGCGGAGATCCGCCGCAGGAAGAGCCGCCTCAAAAAGATCGAGGAACAGATCGAAAATCTGGAAACCCGCGATGCAGAGATCGACGACCTGATGCAGAAGCCCGATATCTGTACGGATTACGAAAAATGCACGGCGCTCAGCGTTGAGAAGGGAGAAATTGCCTCAGAGCTGGAAGCGCTCTATGAGGAATGGGAATCCCTGGCGTCGGAGGTGGAGGAATAATGCTTCTTTATATGGAAGTGTATGATCACTACCGTGACCTGATCGAGAGCGGTGTGCTGAAAAGCGGTGACCGGATGCCGTCCCTCAGGTCTGCTTCCGCCGAAATGTCAAAAAGCCTCACCACGATTGAGAACGCTTATTTTCAGCTGGCAGCCGAAGGGTTCATTATCGCCAGGCCGCAGAGCGGTTATTATGTGACGGACATTGTGAAAAGGCAGGACCTGGCGCCTGCGTCCGGGCAGGAAGTAAAAAGCGGCCGGCCGGGAAGCGGTTCATCTGTTCTTCGGTACGATTTTGCCTCGTCCGGCGTCGACCGCGGGAGCTTTCGTTTTGATCTGTGGCAGAGATATATCAAGAGCGCGCTCCGCCAGGACGAGCGGCTTCTCTCCTACGGGGAGCCTCAGGGAGAATACGATTTCCGTGTTTCGCTGGCTTCATATGTGCGGGAACGGAGGAATATCCTGTGCACCCCGGAGCAGATCGTCGTCGGCGCAGGCGTACAGTCCCTGCTCCACCTGCTCTGCCCCCTTCTGAAGGGACGAAGCACGGTATCCTTTCCGACTCCCTCCTTTACGCAGGGAATCTCGGTTTTTTCGGATCACGGGTTCAAGATTCATTACCGAGACAAGGACGCTGACGTCGTCTATGTATCCCCCGCGCATATGAACCGCTGGGGCGATATCATGCCGGTGAAAAGACGGATGGAGCTGGTCACCCATGCGGGGGAAAAAGGGAGCCTGATCATCGAGGATGACTATGAAAACGAGTTTGTCTATCTTCAGAAGCCTGCCCCTTCCCTCTACGGACTTACACGGCAGCAGAACGTGATTTATGTTGGTTCCTTTTCACGCCTGCTTCTGCCATCCATCCGGATCAGCTATATGATTCTGCCGTTTCCCATTCTCGAATCCTACCGGAAAATATCTGCGCACTACAATCAGACCGCTTCGAAGGCGGAGCAGATCGCACTCTCCCAGTTTATCCGGGACGGCCATCTGACCGCCCAGGCGCGAAGGCTCCGCAGGCTGTATGCCCAGAAGCAGGCAAAGCTCTGCGAAGCCGCCGGGCGTTTATTCGGGCCTTCCTGCACGGTTCAGAGCGCGCCGGCCGGGACGATGATTTCGCTTTCGATACCGATTTCAAACGAAAAGGATGAGGATGCCGCTCTTCTTCCGGAACGGCTCATGAATCTGGCCGGACTTGAGGGGCTGCGAATCCCCTCTCCCGAGGTGAAGGATGGTTCTGTTACTTTTCTGTTATCCTGTTCCTCCATGCCGGAGGATGATTTTGAAAACGCGCTTGCTCTGCTGGCGTCAATCTGTTCAAAGGGCTGCGGCTTTGACAGCCCCCGAAAGGAGTAAAAAATGGATGCTGCCGTTCAATTTATGGAACATGCCCTGACCTTTATTGTGCAGTTCGGGATTGTATTTCTGGAGCTGTTCGGCGTGATTGTTCTGGTTTATACCGCAGTGAAAGCCTTTGTCCAGTGGCTGCAGCACTCCCACGAAGTGCGGCTGGATCTGGCACAGGGAATCGCGCTTGCCCTGGAATTTAAGATGGGGGGCGAGGTACTGCGGACCGTCATCACCCGGGAGCGGAGCGAGCTTTATATCCTCGGAGCCATCATTCTGCTGAGAGGCGTGCTTACTTTCCTGATACACTGGGAAATCAAAAATGAAGAAAAGGCTCTGAAAGAAAAAATGCAGGCTTAATTGCCTGCATTTTTTATGAGCGATCCAATCCGGACAAACGGGATGCTTACCGGTTAAACATTGTATTTCAGGACCCGGTTTTCCACCGCGGCTGCGGCAGTCATCCCGAACTCTGCCTTTTTCGGCACGATCAGCTTTCCGCCGGAAGCCCGAACTGCGCTGCGTTCGCACACATTGTCGACTCCCGCCGCCTCCTGCACAAAGGAAGAGGAGGAAAATACTCCCGGGAGTCCCGCCAGATCCGTGTTCGAAAATGTCTGAAATCTGGTCTGGTACTGTTCCACTACACTCAGGATTCCCGCTTCCTCCTTTTTGATGTCGATGGAGGCGATCCCTGCCAGCGAGCGGGGATCAATACGGTTTTCTGTCATAAACATATCGAGGAACGTAAGAAGCGCGTCCGATTCTTTGCCCTTTTTGCATCCAACGCCGAGCCAAACCGCCTCCGGGATGACCCGGACTGAGATATGGAACGGCGCGCAGTGGGAATGCACGGTCACGGCAATGCCGATTGCCGGCATGGAACGTCCGCGGTCTGCCGGATGGAATGTCCCGTCGGAACCCTGTTCTATTCGGACAAGCCCCTCCGGAAGCTCCCCTTCCACTTCAAATTCACTGAAAAACCCTACCGGTTCCCCCGCGAGCAGTGCCGCCGAAGCTTCTTTCGCTGCCCACATGGGATGAAGGGTACAGCGGTTCTTTTTTGCGAATATGTCGACTGCGAACCGGTTATGAAGGTCCGTTGCTGTCGTGATTACCGGAAACGCACCGATGATCTCGGCCGCTTCGCGGGTGAGGTCATTTCCTCCTCCCAGATGTCCGGACAGAAGTGAAATAACGACCTTGCCGCATTCATCTACGACCAGGACCGCAGGATCCTCCTTTTTGCTCCGCAGGAACGGAGCGATGCTGCGGACTGCAATCCCGCAGGAACACACAAAAATCAGCGCGTTGCTGTCCTTAAAACGGCTTTCGGTCCATTCCCTGTGGCTCTCCGGGATGGAGCCCGTGATATACTTGCTCTTCCCGTCCAGCCTGACCTGATATCCCGCTTTCTCGAAGCCGTCCCTCAGGCACCTGCCGACGGTCAGGGCATTGGTGCTGAATCCGATGATTGCAATATTGAAATCTTTAATTTTTTTCATACTCTGTAGTTAGGAACTGTCACGAAATAACTTGTGCATTTTGCTTGTCTGCTTTCCCGATTGCGGCGTCTGAAAGCCTCGTCGATGCTTATGCATTATCGTGTGATGAGCTGTATGAATGCAGGTCGTGCGATGCCGGGCAGTTTTTCTTGTAGATGACGTAGAGCCCTTTCAGAAGAAGCTCTTCATCCAGAATAATCTCCCGCCTGCAGTACGGAATTATTTTTTTAGCGAGGCCGCCGGTCGCGATCACGGTCGTCTTCATGCCGAGCTCTTCCTCCATCCGGTCAATACATCCGTCGAGAGCACCTGCATTGCTGTAAAGGACACCGCTTTTCATGCATTCTATCGTATTCTTGCCGATCACCCGCTTTGGCGGTTCAATTCCGATCCCCGAAAGCTGCGAGGCCCTGGCCGTCAGAGCGTCCAGCGCCACACCGACTCCCGGCATGATCATTCCGCCGATATAGTTTTTCTTTTCGTCAACTACACACAGTGTAGTGGCTGTCCCCATATCGATCACGATCAGAGGCAGCGGATAATACCTGATGCCTGCGACTGCATCAGCGACAAGGTCGGCGCCGAGGGTCCCGGGATTATCCATCAGGATATTCAGGCCTGTTTTGATCCCGGGCCCGAGCACCATGACTTCTTTTTTCAGAATCTTTTCGGCCGCCAGCTTTATGATATTGGTAATCTGCGGCACGACGGATGAGATGATGCAGCCTTCCAGCATGGTTCTTTTGATATGATAGAGATCCAGGATCGTCTTGATATCAACCGCGTACTCAAGCTCCGTTTTTGTGCGGACCGTCGAAATCCGCTCGATAAAATCGGTTTTTTCACTATCGACACAGCCTACACATATGTTGGTGTTTCCAACGTCGATTGCCAGAATCATATTTGTCTCCCTGTTTCTGTCTGAAGGATATTCGTATCTTTGCTGCAGCACTTAAAGATGCATACCCGATTATGCCTGCTTCACCTGCGGCCTGGTCCGCATCACGCCGAAAAGTGCTGCTCCGATCGCCGTCACCAGGACTGCGGCGGCAATAGCCTCCGGAATGCCGGAAGCGGTCACGGTTCCCATCACGAGACCAAACACGGCACTGACTGCCACATCCTTCGCCTCGGCATACTGTTTTGCCAGCAGAAGGTAGATGCTTCCCATGACAAAAGCGGTGTTGGTCATGGAGCCGACAAACCCTGTGATTGGAAGGGCCACCATCATATTCACTTTCAGTTTTTTCAGAAGAATCCAGAGCCAGCCTGCCACGATACCGATCATGATCCGGCAGCCGACCGAAATCCAGACAGCCTTCAGCATTCCCGGAATGTCATTTGCAAGGAACGGTGAGAATGCGAATGACAACAGTGTCGGCGCCATCGTATTGCTGATCATCGAGCAGATTCCGAAAACGCCGCCGAGGATTGCGCCGGCAAGCGGCCCCAGCAGGCAGGCACCTATGATCACAGGAATGTGTACCGTGGTAGCCTTGATAATCGGGAGCTGAATCATGCCGAGCGGTGTGTTTGCCAGGACGATGATAATCGCGGCAAACAGTCCGGTCATTACGAGCCATCTGGTGTCTTTTGTTCTTTTGTTCATTTTTCTTCCTCCTTGTTATCGCTCCTTTATCAGGATGCAACACATTTGGTAACGGCCGTCCTCTGCGGGGCGGCTCTGCAGACGCGTCTGCAGGTGGATTGAGAATGGGCACGCAGGTTTAAACTGCTCTCTCCTTTCTCATCTTCATGATACAATCCAGGAGCTGGTCCGCTGCATCCTCCTTGCTCATCAGAGGGAGTGATGTTTCGGTCTCCCGGGTAATCAGAGTCAGCACGTTCGTGTCCACCGAGAAGCCTGCGCCGCTTTCCTTCACATTGTTGGCGGCAATCAGGTCCAGGTTTTTCTTTTCGAGCTTGGCTCTGGAATTACTGATCATATCGCGGGTCTCCATCGAGAAGCCGCATAAAAACTGGCCCGGCGCTTTATGCTCTCCCAGATACTTCAGAATATCATCCGTTCTCTCGAGGGGAATGGTCATATCGCCGTCACTCTTTTTAATCTTGTCATCAGCTATCGCTGCCGGACGATAATCCGCCACGGCCGCTGCTTTAATAATTATATCACACTTCGGAGCGCTCTCTGTAACGCGCAGATACATGTCCCGGGCTGATACAACGGGAATCATTTTTACAAAGGGCACCGGGCTTAAGGCAGTCTGTCCGCTCACCAGCGTGACATCCGCTCCGCGCAGCATGGCCATTTTTGCGATGGCATAGCCCATTTTTCCGGAAGAATGGTTTGTAATGTACCTGACCGGATCGATCGCTTCCTGCGTCGGTCCCGCTGTCACAAGGACCGACAGGCCCGCCATATCCTTTTCGCAGGCGAGCTCCCGCTCAATATATTCGAAGAGCGTCTGCGGCTCCGGCATCTTTCCTTTTCCGGTATCACCGCAGGCAAGATATCCGCTTGCGGGGTCGATCACCTCATATCCGTAATGACGAAGCCTGTCCAGGTTGTCCTGTGTCACAGGATTCTCGAACATGGCGGTGTTCATAGCCGGGGAGATCAGTTTTTTGCATCGGCAGGCCATCACTGTCGTGGTGAGCATGTCGTCCGCGATGCCGTTAGCCAGCTTTCCGATGATATTCGCCGTAGCCGGCGCGATCATCACCAGGTCCGCCTGTTTTGCCAGAGAAACATGCTCAACCGAAAACTCGAAGTTCCGGTCAAAGGTATCGATCAGGCACTTGTTCCCGGTCAGCGTCTCAAAGGTGACCGGCGTGATAAACTGAGCCCCGTTTTTTGTCATCAGAACATGGACATGGACGCCCTTTTTTACCAGCATGCTGGCCAGGGACGCAGTCTTGTACGCGGCTATGCTTCCGGTGACTCCGAGCAGTACGGTTTTTCCTTTCAGCATTCTTGTAGTCTCCTGTTATCAGTACATCCGGTTCAGATGCTTTCATTAAAATGCGGCAGGTCTGCTGAGTGTTCTGTTTTAGCGCACACGGTCCGGGAAGCCAACCTTCCTCTGCACCTTGCGGAGTGTTTTTGTGGAAACATAGCTTGCTTTTTCTGCATTTTCCTTGATAATGCCGTCGATGTAGGCTTTGTCCTTCGACAGGCGGGCAAACTCATCCTGAAGCGGTTTCAGCACGCTGATTACAGCTTCGGCCACCGCCGGTTTGAATTCTCCATAGCCCTTGCCGTCAAACTCCGCGACAGTCTCCTGCGGTGTTTTTCCGGTGCAGGCACTGTAGATATCGATGAGGTTGCGGATACCCGGCTGTTCCTCGCGGTACGCGATGCAGCCTTCCGAATCGGTCACCGCCCTCTTGCATTTGCGCATGATCGTATCCGGATCGTCCATCAGGTAGATGGAGCCGTTCGGGTTTTCATCCGACTTGGACATCTTCTTAGAAGGATCCTGAAGGCTCATGATTTTTGCGCCGACCTTGCCGATGTATGCTTCCGGCACGGTAAACACGTCGCCGTAGATATTGTTGAAGCGCTCGGCGATGTTCCTTGTAAGCTCAAGATGCTGCATCTGGTCAATCCCGACCGGGACGACATCAGCCTGATAAAGAAGGATATCAGCGGCCATCAGAACCGGGTAGGTAAAGAGGCCGGCATTGATGTTGTCGGCATGTTTTGCGGATTTATCCTTGAACTGCGTCATGCGGTTCAGCTCGCCCATGTAGGTAAAGCAGTTGAGGATCCACGCGAGTTCGGCGTGTCCGGAAACATGGGACTGATAGTACAGACAGTTCTTTTTGGGATCGATCCCCGCTGCGATGTAAAGAGTGAGCAGATTTCTTGCCCTCTTCCGAAGAACAGCCGGATCCTGGCGGACGGTAATGGAATGCATGTCGACAACGCTGTAAAAGCATTCATATTCTTCTGAAAGGGTGACCCAGTTTTTGAGCGCCCCGAGATAATTTCCAAGTGTCAGATTTCCGGTGGCCTGCATACCACTGAACAGCACTTTTTTTCCATCAATCATTTTTTAGTACCTCTGTATAGTTGTTTTTATGATACCTGCAACGGCTGAACATCATCCATGCGGAGCGCTGAACAGTTACAAATACCTTTGATAGTTTATCATTGACACACAATAAAGTCAAATACGGATTGAGCGGGGACGTAAGGATTTGGGGTTGTCTCAATCTTTACGTCAGTTCATCCTTGCAAACTCTCTGCATTGACGTAAAGGTTTGTCTCTCGGATTTCGGGAGATACTTTCCACATGTATCGCTTGTATTCATTCTTTTAAAAAACTGGTACTGTTTTCCATGTTTTGCAAGACGTACATTTCCGTCAGGGGCTTTTTCGACTCTTGTCTCTGCATCCTTTCTAATATTGGACAGCATTTGTTTTTCCTTTTGAAGTTCTAATATTATCTGACTTTTTTTCAATGTCCTCTCCCATCATGCTTCATTTACTGACCACTTTACTGCAAAAAAAGCCCTTTCCTTTTTTTATTATATAGCGAATAATCTACATGGTACAATCAGAATCGTTCGACAAATTTCGCAGCAAAAAACAGACAGGAATATTCGAGTCTTCAGGAATTATGGACAATATGTAATGACCCCCGATTTGTAGATTCATAGTATCACCTGATACAATCCATTGGTAACAGGGACTACACGCATACAAATGGAGGTCATCCAGCATTATAATCGTAAATATAAGGCAGGTAACAGTCCCTTATAGGGGCTGATAAGGCCACCGGCTAAGCCGGTGGCCCTGACTATGCTGTAAAGCAGATAAACTCATTCCGCTTCATTATATACTTTTATACTATGGATGCGCCCACAGCTGCCGAAGTGTAATATTTATGATTAAAAATCACTTCTGGGAGATTGGCATATAGCCGATCAGGCCGTAATAGAGCTGGTCGATGCTGGCAAACTGTGCTTTATAAGCAAGAAAACGACCTTTTGCCTCATTGGTAAAGATGCGCCACTCTCCATCCACCGATGGATTGCCTTCAACATATCCCGCGTTATTAAGAAGAAAATTGGCGTCGGAAGTGCCAAGATTGGAGCAGATGCCTTCCACACAATAATCACGGTCGGTTGAATCAAGCCTTACTCGGGTGATTGTTCCATCTGTTTTGGCTGTGATGGAAACATTACTATTGCCGATTTTGATCTCCGTTTCTTTCATTTTGAGAACTGAAACTTTGTTTGTTGCAGAAAGAAGATTTCCATAATCTCCTCCGACAAAATCAGAAACATCAAAACGCACATTCATATCATCCGGAAGATACGGAATTGTCTTCCAGTATTGGTCTGTACTGACCGCATCGGCATATACGGAGAAGCACGGACAAATCAGAAGCATGATTAGCGCACATATTAGAAATCTTCTCCCAAACATACTTTTTCCAGTTTTCAATTTGATTACCCCCTCACAATCTCGGCATCACCGGCATTTTTTTTCACGCTCTCGATGCCTTTTGCACAGTTCTTTACTGTAGAATAGCCTTCACTGACTGCAACAATCTGACCGTTTCTGGCTTTTAACCGGAACCTGTATTCTCCGGATTTGTCCATATACAGTTCAAACTTGGGATGCGGCAGCTTTTTGTATTCTGCGGAATCGACCGGAACAGTAACCTGATCTTCAATTCCCGCTGCCGGAGCAACTCTGGACACACTATTTATTCCCTTTTTACATGAGTTCAGAGCTTTGTAAACCTGTGACGATGCGATCACCTGCCCATTGGTTGCCAGGAGATCAAACTTGAATCCACTCTTAGTTTCTCTGATCTTGTACTTGCCCATGGTGTTTCTCCTTCTTGTTGTCATAGCCTCTATTGATGTCACTTATATAATATCATGCATCTATGATTTTGTAATCATATTTCGGATTGAATTTCGGAGTTTTTGCCAGAAACTTGCGCCCATGGGATGTTACAGATTTGTTGCCGCAGGATCTACGTCATCGCAGCAACTTACGCAGGGTGCGCAGACGTAAGGATTTGCAGGTGCCGCCCGCTTTACGTCAAACATGGATATATGTTATAATAAACCCCGCGCTATAATTGGTACGCAAATCCTGTCAGAGAATGCACGGAACAAATCAATAAAGAATAGTACAAAACTGCGGATCAGATTCGCAAATCGAATTACGCCCTGAGGAATGGAGAAAAAATGAAAATCACAATACTTACCATGTGTCCTGAATTATTTGGGAGTTTTCGGTCTTCCCATCTCATCTCCAGGGCCGAAGCCACAGGGAATCTGGCCCTGGAGATCATAGATTTCAGAGATTATACCGAGGGAAGCTTTCGAAGAATTGATGACTCCCCATATGGGGGCGGGCGTGGAATGGTCATCCGCTGCCAGCCGGTAATCGATGCCCTCGAGTCTGTAAAATCAGCAAAGAGCCATACCGTTATCCTTTCGCCGAAAGGTATGCCGTTCCGGCAGAAAACGGCCCGGAGGCTTGCAGCGTATGAGCACCTGATCCTGGTCTGCGGCCATTATGAAGGCTTTGACGCAAGAATCTATCCCTATGCGGATGAAATGGTCTCCATCGGAGACTATATTCTGAGCGGCGGGGAAATTCCGGCCATGGCGGTGACAGATGCGATCGCGCGACTTCTGAAAGGAAACCTCCGCGAGGGAAGCGCTAATGAGGAATCCTTCGAAGCCGGAATGCTGGAGTATCCCCAGTATACACGCCCTGTCGAATTTCGTGGGGAGAAGGTACCGGATGTACTGCTTTCCGGGGATCATGAGGCGATACGAAGATGGAGGATGGAACAGGCTCTTGAACTCACCCGAAAATACCGGCCTGACCTGTTCTGTGATAATTCTCCCGTAAATGATGACTGACACAGTGTGGTGCGTCACCCCTCACAGCTTCAGCCTTGCCAATGCCTCCACCATGGAATTCACGCATCCCTCACAGCTTCAGCTTCGCCAGCGCTTCCGCCATGGCATTGTTGATGGGCGCTTCGGCTTCAGCCTTCTGTTTTTTCAGGTATTTCTGCACATCCGATTTCTTAACGCCGGCGCCCTCCCTTTTTCTGCGCTCCTGAAAAGCGGACAGCCTCTCTTTATAGCCGCACACACAGAAGAAGGTCTCTTCCTTACCGGATTTTGCGAGCTCCATCTTTTTGTGGCAGTTCGGGCATCTGGCATTGGTGATCCGCGCGATCGTCTCGCGGTATCCGCATTCCCGGTCCTGACATACAAGCATCCGGCTGTTCTTTCCATTCACGGCAAGCAGACGCTTTCCGCACTGCGGGCAGATTTTGTTTGTAATGTTCTCGTGGCGGTATGTGGCGTCAGAGCCCTTCACTTCTTCCACAATCTGTACAGTGTAATCCTTGATTTCAGATAAAAACTTCTGCCTCGAAAGCCTGCCCTCCGCAATGTCCGAAAGCTTCATCTCCCACGAAGCGGTGAGCTCCGGCTTCCTCAGGTCCTCCGGAACCAGCTCAAGAAGCTGTTTCCCTTTTGATGTCAGATAAATCTCATTTCCCTTCTTCTCCATCAGAAAGCTCTGGAACAGCTTTTCGATGATGTCAGCTCTTGTCGCCACCGTGCCGAGACCGCCGGTCTCACCGAGGGTTTTCGCCGCCTTTTTATCCCCGCTCTCCATATATTTTACCGGGTTTTCCATTGCCGCAAGGAGGGTTGACTCCGTAAAACGCTTAGGCGGTTTCGTCTTTGCGCTGCGCATCGTCACCTTTTGAATCATCAGGCGCTGTCCCTGGGCAATCTCCGGTAGAGACTGGCTTTTCCGGACGCTCCACTCTTCGTCCTCATCCTCCTCGTCCGTATAGCCCTCCGTGTAAACCGCGCGCCATCCGGGATTCTTCATGATTTCCCCTCTGGAGAAGAAAACCGCGTCACAGGCTTTTCCTTCGATCAATGCCTCCTCATAGACACTGGGCTCGGACAGCACGGCAAGGAACCGGCGGACGACCATATCGTAAATCTTCCGCTCTTCATTTGTCATATTCTCGAGCACCACATACTCCTCCGTCGGAATAATGGCGTGGTGGTCGGATACTCTTGCATTGTTTACGAACGAACGGTCTGCTTTCACCGGCTTTTTGAGAAGAGGCGCAGCGGCCTGTCGGTAAGAGCCGAAGTTTACTGCCTGGAGCCGCTCCTTGAGCGTCGGCACTATGTCATCCGTGATGAACCGGGAGTCCGTTCTCGGATAGGTCAGGACCTTATGGTTTTCATAGAGGCGCTGCATGATATTCAGGGTCTCCTTGGGTGAAAAGCCGTATTTCTGCCCGGCCTCTCTCTGCAGAGTCGTCAGATCGTAGAGCCCGGGCGAAGGCACGCTCTTCTTTTTGCGGGTGACAGAGGTCACTTCAATCGAAGCACTGCCGCCCTCCCTGAGACGGGAAACAAGCTCTTCAGCTGCTTCCTTCCGGAATGTCCTTGTGCTTCCGCTCTTCTTATCCTTCCATAAAAACTGGATGTCTCCGGCCTCTACGGTGATTCCATAGTACTCCTTCGGGGTAAAGCCGCGGATTTCCTCTTCCCTGCTCCGGATAATGGCAAGCGTCGGCGTCTGCACTCTGCCGCAGGAGAGCTGCGCATTGTACTTGCAGGTCAGCGCCCTGGTACCGTTCATTCCGACCAGCCAGTCGGCCTCCGCCCTGGCCTCTGCCGCGTGGAAAAGGTTTTCATATGCTTTTCCGCTCCTCAGGGACGAAAAGCCCTCCCGGATGGCCTTGTCCGTAACCGAGGAGATCCACAGCCTTTTAACCGGCTTTCTGCATCCCGATTTTTCCAGAATCCATCTGGCGACAAGCTCGCCCTCACGCCCGGCATCGGTCGCGATTATTACGTCCGAGACATCGTCCCGGAACAGCTGGCTTTTTACCGCCTGAAACTGTTTGTTCGTTTTCGGAATCACCACAAGCTTCTGCTCACGGGGAATCATCGGGAGCGTGCTCATCTCCCATTTTTCATATTTTTTATCATACGCCTCCGGGTCGGCCAGGGTTACGAGATGGCCGAGGGCCCATGTGACAATGTAATCCTGCCCTTCAAGCGCACCGTTCTGTTTCCGGCTGCAGTGCAGCACCCGGGCGATATCTCTTGCGACCGAAGGTTTTTCCGCCAAAACTACAGATTTCATTTATTATTCCTTTCCAGTATGAATGATAAAACCGCCGGAGCAAAGAGCTTTTTTGCCCTCTGTCCGGCGGTAGTTTACCCATATATAGTCCGGTTTGAACCCGGGACCTAAAAGATTACGGAGCTGCCGGAGCTGCTGCGTCCGCCGCAGGAGCTTCTGCTGCATCCGCCGCAGGAACTGCTGCTGCATCCGTTGCTGCGGCATCTGCCGGGGCCGCTGCCGCATCTGCCGGAGCTGCTGTATCTACAGGAGCCGTAAGCATTGTGACAAAGTCTCCGGAGGCATAGCACTCCTGATCCTCATAGACAGCACGTACCCAGCCGTTTTCAACAACACCTGTAACATCAAGAACTGTATCCTTGAGAACACTTGCAACGATCTCAGAGTCGGTATTTGCATCCTTACGAAGGTTCACATCCTCAACCGCTGAGAACTGTGCAACAATCGGAGTAATCGCAAGTCCGCTCGGAGTCTGCTCAGCAGCAGGAACGTTAACAACAGGCTCAGGCGTCGGCTCCGGGGTTGGAGTAGGTTCCGGGGTTGGGGTCGGCTCCGGCGTCGGGGTAGCCTTCACAACAGTCACAACCGCATCTGTTCCTTCCGTAAAACCGCATCCTGCAAAACAGAGCGCACATCCCAGAAGCATGACAGCAAGTCCTGCTTTTCTCATGATCAAGTTCCTCCTTAATAATTATTCCAAAATGTATCGAAACCGCGCGGATCAACCGTACAATTTCCGGCAGAACCATCATGGACGGTTCTGAATAATAATCCTTCAGATTCCGAAAAAAGGGCATACAAAAGCACCTATACTGCTAATATACCTCATTCCCGAAAAATATGCAAGTTATTTACAAGTTTTTCATGAAAGCTTGTGTATAAAAAGGCCGCTCCTGAGCTTTGGCTCAAACCAGGTGGACTTCGGAGGCATCAGTTTGCCCTCGTCGGCAATCGTCATCAGGTCTTCCATGGAGGTGGGGAACATGGCAAACGCGACACCGCCGGTCCGGTCCGCGATCTCCGCCAGCTCGGCAAGCTTGTGGCTGCCGCCCACAAACAGAATCCTGCTGTCCGTCCTCGGGTCCTGGATGTTGAGAAGAGGAGAAAGCACCTTTTCCTGAAGGATGGACACATCCAGCTGGCCCACGATATCCTGATCCTCGTAAGTATCAGCATTGGCCCTTAGATGATACCACTCTCCGCCCATGTACATGCCGATCGAATGTTTTTCAACAGGCTTGCAGGCAAAGCCTTCCAGAACCATAAGCTCAAAGTTTTCCTTGATTTTTTTCAGGAAAAGCCGCTCCGGAAGCCCGTTCAGATCCTTCACAACCCTGTGGTAAGCCAGGATCGTCAGCTGGTCAAACGGAAATACTACAGAAAGAAAATAGTTAAATTCCTCTTCTCCGGTATATTCCGGGTTCTGCTCTCTTCTTTTCAGGCCGACCTTTACAGCAGATGCCGCCCGGTGATGCCCGTCAGCGATATATACCGAGCCGATCCCCTCGAAGTCCGAAGCGATCTCCCCGATCGTATGAGGATCATCCACTACCCAGACCCTGTGGCCGATCTCATCCTCACAGACAAAATCGTACACTGGTGCGTGGCTCTCCTTCCAGGCATTCATCCGGTTCAGCAGGGAATCCGGATACCGGCATGCCAGGAAAATCGGGCCGGTATTGGCGTTACATGTATCCACATGGCAGATTCTGTCCTGCTCCTTATCTGCACGGGTATTCTCATGCTTTTTTATGATTCCGTTCTGGTAGTCATCGATCGAACTGCATCCGACGATCCCCGTCTGGACCTTTCCGCGGCGGGTCAGTTCATAAATATAATAGCAGTTTTTCTGATCCTGCACGAGAATCCCGTCCTTCTCGAGACGTTCCAGATTCTCACGGGCTTTTTCATAAACCGCCCGGTCGTAAAGATCCGTTTCCGGCGGCAGATCCATCTCCGCCCGGTCTACATGGAGAAAAGAAAGTGGATTTTTATCTCCGATCTCCTTTGCTTCCGCCCTGTTCACCACATCATAAGGAAGCGCCGCGACCTCCTTCGCAGTGCTCTCCGCGGGCCGAAGTGCTTTGAATGCTCTGAATACTGCCATCTGTAGCTCCTTTCCAATGTTTACAAATCGTTTTTGATATTTCCTTTTCCGATGTTCTCCCGGATAATTCTGTCGGTCACCTCATAAAGTCGCTCCGAGCCTTCCTTCGTGTGTCCCTGGCGGCCATATACCGCCGAAGCAGAGACGCCGTGCTCTCTCCAGTCGCTTCCGCCGTTGCTGCTGTTCAGGATCAGCGGCTGAAGATTGTCCATCGCATGGGCGTAGCGGGCTTCCGCGGTCGATGCGCTCTCAAACTCATCAAAAAGTGCGGTGAGTTCTTCCTTCTGGTCAGCGGGAAGCAGGGAGAAAATCCTTTCCTTCGCGGCGTCCTCGCGCGCTTTCTGCGTTTTTTTTGCCTCCTCATCGTAAGCGTAGGTATCTCCCGCATCGATCTCCACAATGTCATGGATGAGGCACATCAGCATCACCTTCGTGATATCTACCGGCTCGTTCGCGTACTCCCTCAGCAGGTATGCCATGATCGCCATATGCCAGGCATGCTCCGCATCGTTCTCATTCCGGCCGTGACCGGAGAGATGTGTCTGACGGAAAATATTCTTTTCTTTATCTATTTCAAGGGAAAAAGCAAGCTGCTTTTCCAGTCTGTCGTCCATTGTTTCTACCTCACATATAAATAGTTCTATGAACGAAAATTGCCTGAACTGCAGGCATTTCATTCTACATTTCGTTCATTTTTCCGGGCTGCTGAACATTAAACACATATCGGTTCAGCCTTTCCATTGCCTCCTGTACCCTGGAGAAAGGCAGGGCGAGGTTCATCCGGACAGACCACGGATCCTTGAACATCGCGCCGTCCTGCCACGCGACTCCTACACGCCAGGCGGCTTTTTCGAGCTGCTCCAGGGTGAAATCATGCTTCATGCACCATTCTTTACAGTCCAGAAACAGCATATAGGTGCCCTGCGGTTCGAACACCGAAACTCCCTGAAAGTGCTCCCGGATATAGTTTACCGCATAGCGGACATTTTCGCTCAGCACACTGCAAAGCTCATCCGTCCACTGCATCCCCTCCTCCCGGTAAGCGCCGATCAGGGCATGCATGGACAGAACATTCATCGAATTGTAATGGCACAGGGAAGATTCCTTGCGGACTCTCTCCCGAAGCTTCTTATTATATATGATATGGTAGCTCCCGATCAGACCGGCCAGGTTGAATGTTTTGGATGGCGCGTACAGGGCGACAGTGCGCATCGCGGCATCCCGGCTGACGGACTGCGAAGGAATATGCGTGTTTCCAAAAAGAATGATATCCGACCAGATCTCGTCACTGACAACCTGAACATCGTATTTTTCGAAGATCGCAAATGCCTGTTCCAGCTCTTCCCGCTCCCACACTCTTCCGGCAGGATTATGCGGCGAACAGAAAATCGCCGCGTGAACGTTCTTCGTGCGGATCTTCTCCTCCATATCCGCATAGTTCATGCGCCATACACCGTTTTCATCTTTATACAGCGGGCTCTGTACGGCATGGTAGCCATTATTCTCAAGAACACCGGTGAACCCGATATAGGTGGGAGTATGAATCAGCACATTGTCCCCGCGCGAGCACATAACGTTTAAGGCGCTGGTAACGCCTCCAAGCACGCCGTTTTCGTACCCGATGCATTCCCGGGTAAGCCCTTTTACACCATGGCGCACATTCATCCAGTTGATGATTGCGTCATAATACTCATCCGACGGATTAAAGTATCCAAAAGCCGGATGATGAATCCTGTCCTCCATCGCTTTTATAATGGAGGGGGCGGCCGGGAAATTCATGTCCGCGACCCACATCGGGATCACGTCAAAACCATCCTCGGGAGCATCGGGGGCGAAGCCCTGTCCATCACCGATGCTGTCGACGGCTATGGCGTCTTTTCCCTTCCTGTCCATAATCGATGTAAAGTCAAAACGGGTTTTTTGCATTTGTTTTTCACCTCAGAGTTTTTTATGCGTGGATATCAGACAGCGGCTCCGTATATATTAACAGAGCTCATCCATTCGGAATGCTCCGCATTCCTCATGTGCGCGGTCAGAGACGCTTCGCGTCTTGCCCGCCCCGAGTCCTTTCACCCACCTGCAAGCAAGCTTGCGTGGGTTCAGGACTTTTGGCGTTGTAATCATATTATAGTAAAAAGAGGAGAAAAGAACAATGAGTGAAATGAAAAAAATCAATGATGAGAACCTTGAGAATGTATCTGGTGGAAATGACGGCATGGGATATTATGATACGTGGGTCTATGGAACGGTTCATGATGTTGTAGATTATGGTGCCGGCTCCTGTCTTTCTCTCCGCGACTATCCGGATGGAAACGTAATGTACAATGCAAATGGAACTCCGATGGGCTGGCAGAACGGCAACTCGATTTATGTAAGCCCGAGCAGCCGCACCGGTAACTGGATGAAGGCTCAGTACGGAAGCGTAATCGGATGGGTCAACGCAAATTATGTATGGTATTAATCAGAAAAAAACCGGGGGTCATGCTGAATGGCCTCCGGTTTTATCTTTTGTAAAAACCAGAAATTTGCTGAAGACATAGTTCAGGATCAGGACAATCACCTGGGTGACCATCTTCGCCCCCATATCCCATATGCCGAGGTAATCTGCGAGCAGCCATACGCCTCCCATCTCGATCACCATCGTTGCGCACCTGGCACTGATGAATTTCAGGAAGGGAGAAATCTGTTCCATCAAGGAACTGTATTTCTGCTGAAATACAAATCTGGAATTGACCACGTAGGCAAAGAGAATCGCCGCCACGATTGAGATAAAATTGGCGATGTTCAGGTTCATCCCAAGCTTCCGGAGTCCCCAGAACACGACCAGATTGACCAGAGTGGTACATCCTCCAAAGAAAATATACCGCATGACATCATTGGCATACAGTTTTTTTATCAGGTCCACAATTCTTTTCAAAATCAATCTCCCAGTGAACAGACATTTATTGTAACGATTCAGCCCCCGTTCGTTCGTAATGCTTCGTACGTCCACATTGAAGCGGCCGCGGCGCAAAATGCGCCGCGGCCGCAATGTTTACACTCGAACCGGATTACTCATTGTAGAGGGCAATCAGTTTTTCAAGGTAAGCGTATCTTGCCTCAGCCTCAGCCTTGTTCTTAGCGAACAGCTTCTCAGCCTTAGCCGGATTCTGGCGCTGCAGAGAGTTGTAACGAACCTCACCATTCAGGAAGTCAAGATAATCGGTCATATCCGGTTTCTTGGAATCCAGCGTGAACTTCTTCTCAGCAGCCGGGTTGAACCGGAAGCAATGCCAGTATCCGCACTTCACAGCCAGCTCTTCCTCAGTCTGGGCCTTGGTCATGCCCTTCTTGATACCGTGGTTGATACACGGAGCATAAGCGATGATGAGGGACGGTCCCGGATAAGCCTCTGCCTCAGCAATTGCCTTGACAGCCTGATTGTAGTCAGCGCCCATAGCGATCTGAGCAACATAGACATAGCCATAGCTCATAGCGATGGAAGCCATATCTTTCTTCTTAACTTCCTTGCCGCCTGCAGCGAACTGCGCAATCGCGCCGGTCGGAGTAGCCTTGGAGGACTGTCCGCCTGTGTTGGAGTAAACCTCGGTATCGAATACCATAACGTTTACGTCTCTGCCGCTTGCAAGAACATGGTCAACGCCGCCGAAGCCGATATCATAGGCCCAGCCGTCGCCGCCGAATATCCACTGGGATTTCTTGGAAAGGAAATCCTTCTTTGCAAGGATCTTTTTGCCTCTCTCGCATCCGCATGCTTCGAGAGCCGCAATGAGCTTATCGGTAGCTGCGCCGTTGGTAGCGCCTACACTGAAGGTATCCAGCCATTCCTGACCGGCTGCCTTGACATCCTCATTCTCACCATTTGCTACGATATCCTCGATCTCAGCCTTCAGGCCGTCACGGACTGCCTTCTGGGCAAGGAACATACCATAACCGAACTCCGCGTTGTCCTCGAACAGGGAGTTGCACCATGCCGGGCCCTGGCCCTTCTGGTTCTTGGTGTACGGTGTGGACGGTGAGGAGTTGCCCCAGATGGAGGAGCATCCTGTTGCGTTGGCGATGAACATTCTGTCGCCGAACAGCTGGGTAACAAGCTTCGCGTACGGAGTCTCGCCGCAGCCTGCGCATGCGCCGGAGAACTCAAGGAGCGGTTTCTTGAACTGGCTGCCGATAACGGTGGTCTCTTTCTTCTTCGCGATGACTTCTTCCTTCTCCGGAAGCTTCACTGCGTAGTCAAAGAATTTCTGGGTGCCAAGGTTCTTCTCAAGTCCGTCCATAACAAGGGCTTTGTTGCCTTTCTTGCCCGGGCAGAC
>CAMOXX010000011.1 GCA_946629475.1 uncultured Blautia sp.
ACCGGATGATACGTCTGCTGCCCATCCCTGCAGGTATACAGAACATGTGCTTTCGCCGTCCGGTAATTGTCATTATAGAAATTGCCCTGCTGATCCAGGACCTCGCCGTGCAGGAACTCAACCTGCTCCCCGGCCTTCGCATCCAGACAGATTTCAACATAGCCGGTGATCTCCTGGCCGAAATCCACCACGGTCTCTCCGGCAGGCGTATGGATGATCTCCTTCGGCAGAACCCGCTCGATCTCCCGGATGGCTTCACCCTCCTGGGGGATCAGGATCTCTTTGGACCAGTCCAGGATTTCTGCCTTTTTCCAGTCTGCAGGCTCAACCGTCGCATCATAGGCTTCTCCATCATAGATCTCGCTGAAGCGTACCGGACCTTCCGACCACTCCCAGGTATCATCCGTTGCTATGATCTCTTCGCTCCCATCTTCATACACCAGACGGATCTCACCGATGAGTGCCCGGGGTCTTGCGGCTCTCCTGGCTTTGTCCTCCTCATTGGTAAAGCCGGGCATCGGGGAAGAAAGCCATCCCTTGCCCACTGTTATCTGCAGGTCATTTTCTTCCTGCAGCATCCCTGTAATATCATAGGTCTGGACCTGAAGACGCTTCTCATAGGTCGTCCACCCCGGCGCCAGCACGTAATCGCTGATTCTCTTCCCATTCACAACTGCTTCATATACGCCTAAGGCCGTGATCTGCAGCTCTGCTTTACTGATCTTTTTCGTAACCGGGAAAATCTTCCGGAACACCGGACAGACATCTCCTGTCGGCTGGTTTGTTGTAATATACTCTGCTTTTCTCATCTTGTCATACCTCTTCGTACAGTGGTCAATCGAATCTGTTCATCATCAGAATACGAAAAAAAAGTTCTCTTTTCAATAGTTTCTGAAAAACATCATTCATAATCTTCCAACTTCCATTCATTTTTCCAGTCGATGAAAACTCTTTCTCCTTCAAACCGCAGCGGAAGCCATACATAATCCGATATGGACGTATTCCGGTGTGAATCGTCGCCCAGATATGCCTGCATTTCTTTCACCGTATCCTCCGACCTGCGGTCCGGATCAAATGCATTTCTGAACAATTCGCTGTATACATCATATTCCAGATGCTGAAGTTCCGGCAGCCAACGGTCAGCGCATGCGATGTACAGATCCTTTTTGCCCTGCACCTTAAAGATGCAGGAAATCTGAGAATGATAAGAAGTATGCGTCTCATCCTGCGTGTGAATACACCCCTGAACGGTATAAGGCCCGTGCCAGGTATCTGCGGCAGCAGCCTCCGTCGGGTTCGGAAGGTATCCGGTGGTCCCGGAGGTCACCAGATAATGCTTCCCTTTCCGGCAGAAATGAGCCGTCGCTTCCCGGACATCCGGAGGAGATACTCTTGGAAAATGCGTGCTGTAATAGCCGGTCACATCCGTATAGTCAGGTGTCAGATCCGCACAGATCGTCTCACTGTGCACCCGTTCAAAATAATAATAGGCTTTCCCGTCCGGAGCGACCGCAAGGTCGAAATCACCTGCATTCATCCCCAATGGCTGCAGACCTTTCCGCACCATCTCATACGGTCCCAGAATATGGTCTGCTGTCATGACCGTCTCCGTCTGAGTCCCATTCTTGTTCATGATCTTCATCCAGCAGACATATTTCCCGGTCGCTTTATTATAGATGATATGCGGACGGTCCAGCATCTGCGTGGTCGGACAGAGCGGAGACTCCGGATCGTCGGTGACCGGTGGAATGATAAGGCCTTTGTCCTCCCAGTTATACAGATCCTCCGAAGCATAACAGCGGACGCCCCAGGTCCAGATATCATCCTGCCCGGTCGTGTATTCCTTGTTTTCTCCATACCAGTAATAAATTCCGTCAACAAAGAGCACGGAACCTCCATGCGCCTGGATCCGTTTCCCATCGGTATCCAGCCAAATCTGCCCCGGTCGAAAGCTTGTATATTTCATTTCCCATTCACCTCTCTGCACTATAGAGCATTAACGCAATCCAATTCGCTGTCTGTACCGCCGCCTCAGACCGCGGTCGTTCCTGTTTTTACAGCCAGCACTGCGATTCCTTCTTTTCCGGGAAGCTGCAGATCCACCGTCCCATTCACACTGGTAAGGATCGTCCTTCTCGTCATCTCCCAGACATCAATGACCTCGACCCTGTATGTTCCGGTATTCGGCAGTTCCAGACTCCCAACAGCTGTACAATGTCTTCCATAATAAGCAAGAAATGCTTCTTCCCCGCAATGTCCCGTAAAGATCCTCGTATCCTTCGTAATATCCTCGATCACCCGTTCGGCTTCTTCCTTTGGCATATCCATGACCGCCCGGACAAAATCCGTCACTTCTTCCGGATGAAGGCCTTTTTTCATTTCTTCCAGCTTTTCAAGGGATAAGAAGGTCGAAGGAACCGGAGTAAGCGGCCCCGGCAGCTCATGGATGATGTTTTTGAGGAACCGGATCCTCTCCGGCGACTCTCCATAGAGCTTCCCGCCCTTCCCCCACCAGAGAATTTCCTCCGGATGCATGAAGGTTTCGCCATGCGTACAGTAGCCGCCCATCACCACACAGTGCCAGATCCGGTTCACCATCTCAAAACCGGAGAGATGTCCCCAGTGACAGAAGATATTTCCTTCGTATCCGCATTCGTCGATCAGGACCGGTTTATGGAAGAGCTTCATATACTTTTCTACCGTTGCGGCATCTCCCTGCAGGGAACAATGCGTAATGTTCTTTTTGCTGAAATCGTAATGCCGGATCATATGATGGCAGCTCAGCATATGTCCGTAGACATCCTTCTCACTGACAAAGGTGTCGATCCGGTCCCAGTCCTCCCGGGTAAAGGCTCTCATACAGTCATATTCATTGGCGAGGCTCCACCAGAGATTCGGAAACGCGCTGAATCTGGCCAGGAGATAGTGAAGATACGGAATATACTCGTCTTTTTTCATCTCCGAAAAACCCCAGCAGTCGTAGGGATGGAATAAAATCAGGTCAACCTGGATCTGGTGCTTATCAAAGATCCGGATCACATTTTCAAAAGCATCCCAGAATCGAAAATCCGGCTTGTGAAAATCAAATCCGCCCTCCGCTTTTTTCTCGAAAGCAAAGCGTTCAGGTTCATTTTCATTAAAAATATAATGCTTGGGAAAAACGCAGGTGCGGATTTTATCGAAGGGAGAAGCAAGCATCGTTTCGACCGTCTGCCGGATCAGTTCCTCCGGCTGATGCATCATCGCATACACAGTCGTTCCAAAAGGCCGGCACAGAGTACCGTCCTCAAACCGCAGGGCAGTGCCGTCCGGTTTTACCACGCCGTGATGAATCCCATCCACACAGGGGATGCATTCTTCTTCGCCTTCCTCATTAATCACTCCGGTCACTTTCCAACGGACATTCCCTGTCTCCTGCGGAAGATAACGCACCATATATTTCCCCTCTCCCGCATAAAAACCATCAACCTCTTTCTTTATCCCCTGACAGATAAAAGTTCCTCTCAGGTCAACTTCCGTCCAGGATCCGGCAGGTTCCTCCCCCTGAAAGACCAGTTCAAATGTCTGATACTGAAGCATAATAGTTCCTCCTGTTTCAGTGTGTTTCAGCAATTCCTTCGATCTGCTTAACTGGACACAGATCGCTTATTAAACGCTTTTTTGGTAAATCGGACATTCTCAATCCGCTTCGTTGTTTTTCTCCGATCACATGATCTCTGCTTTTGCGTAAAATCTTCTGTTTTTTCCCTCGATCCAGGCGTTCTCTGTCACCATAAAAGAATCCTTCAGCCGGATATCTTCGGAGGAAGAACCGATCTGTACCTCAATCTCTCCCTTTTCCACCAGCCATCGCATATCCTCATCCAGAAACGCCATCTGATCCGGGTTCACAGAAAAACAGATCGTCTTTTTCTCTCCCGGCAGAAGGTCGACCCGGACAAAGCCCTGCAGCTCCTTCACCGGCCGGATCATGAAGGCCTGTACATCCCGCAGATACAGCTGAACCACTTCCGTGCCGCTGACCTCTCCGGTATTCTTTATCTTCAAACAGATGGCAAGCTCCTCATCCGGCTTTATATTTCGACTGGCCAGCTGCAGATCGCTGTATTCAAAATCTGTATAGCTCAGTCCATGTCCAAAGCAGTACCGGGGGGTATGGGGCATATCCACATAATCCGAAAAACCGATACTCGGTCCCTGATGCCAGGCCGAACCATTGGGATGATTGTAATAGATCGGGATCTGTCCGGCGTTTCTCGCTGTCGTGAGCGGCATTTTCCCGGAAGGATTATATTTCCCGGTCAATACATTCACCACAGCCTCCGCTGCATATTTTGCGGGAGTAAAAGCTTCCACGATCGCGTCCAGACAGGCGTCCGCCGTATCGCTGGAAATGGGTCTTCCGTCAAAATGTACACCGATCATCGGCTTTCCCAAAGAAGCCGCCTGACGTATGAAAGCATCCTGACAGGCCGGAAGATTGATGTCTGTACCGTCCACGCCTTCCGCCATGGTAGCGATCGATCCGGAACCGTTTTTGCCTCCCAGTGTCAGGATCACCGCATCTGCTTCTTTTATAATCTCCAACGCTTCCGCAAATCCGCTTTCATCCGCACCGGCTTTCGGATATCCCGGAGCATAAAGGATCTTCACTTCCGGCAGCTCTTCCTGCAGCACCTGCAGCAGATTCCTGCAATCCGGATGGAGCTTACGGAGGACTTCCTCAAACTGCTTCGTCTCATCGACCTGTACATTGGTGCCGGGAACCCGTTCGAACCGGATCGAAGCCGTATTCCCGCCGGCTCCCACACCGGCCATGGAATTGGCGGCCGCATGGATGGCTTCCACCATACTAAGATGTGTATATCCTCCGAAATAATACCGGGCATTTGCCGCGTGCGGTCCAATCACGGCGATCGTTTTCTCATTTCCTTTCAGAGGAAGAGCTCCATTATTTTTCAGAAGGATGATACTCTCCTGCGCGCTCTTTCTGGACAGGGTTTCATCTTCTTCGTGATGAACCGTTTCTGCCAGTTCCTTTCCGGTTAAAGCATAGGGATTTTCGAACAGCCCCATCCGAAATTTAGCTTCCAGTACGCGAAGAACTGCCCGATCCAGTATGGCTGGATCTGTCTCTCCGCTCTCGAACTGTGCTTTCAGCTCATCGCCGTATACAGACACTTCCGGCAGTTCCACATCCAGTCCTGCCGACAGGCACCTTCGTCCCGCTTCTCCCTTGTTTTCCGTCACATGCTGTACATGATATACATTATCAGCACCGCAGTAATCCGATACTGTCACTCCGTCAAATCCCATCTCTTCCCGCAGAAGACCGGTCAGGTATTTTCTGGAAGCATGGATCGGCAGACCGTCAATAGAACAATAGCAGGGCATAACTCCGTGAAGACCCGCTTCCGTGATAGCTGCCTGGAAGGGCTTCCCATATATTTCGAAAAGCAGCCGGTCTCCCGTATCCACATTGGCTCCGTGAATTCCTCCCTGCGAATTATGAAAGCCAAGAAAATGCTTCGCCGCAGACTCCGGTCGGCGTCCGGCTGTTTCTGTCTCCTGGATCCCCTTTGTAAAAGCCGCTCCCATAGCGGCAGAAAGAGTAGGATCTTCCCCATAGGGTTCAGACTGGCGTCCCATCCTCGAATCCCGCGAGATATCCAGGACCGGTGCCAGGATCTGCGTAATACCGCAGGCAGCCTCCTGTCTTGACACGATCTCACCCAGCTTTTGTTCCAGCTCCGGATCAAAGGAAGCCCCCCTGTTCACGCCTGACGGAAACGGCGTGGTATCCTGGATAAATGCCCCGCAAAGACCTTCCATATGAAACACGGCCGGAATATGATGCGGACTTGCCGCCATGATCCTGTCCTGCAGACTGCGCTGCCATGCCGCTGCTTCATCGGGGCTTTCACAGCTGCGGAATTCCAGTGTACTGATCTGTCCGATCCCACAGGATCGGGTGATCTTCAGCTCCTCTTCTTCTCCTTTTCTCGCCCAGGCTCCGACGATCTGGCCCATCTTTTCCTCGAGACTCATTTTGTCAAGAAGGTCCTTTGCCCGTTCCGACGGCGTCCTCTTTGCATCCTGATATATTTCCATAGCAGTCCTCTTTTCTTTTGCCCGCTGTCTCTTTTGAAAAAACCGGCAGCAATCGCTCTTGCTTCTTGCTGCCGGTCCATTTTATCTTATTATCCTTTTACACCGCCGACTACAATTCCCTTTACAAAGTATTTCTGAAGGAATGGATAGATCACCATTACCGGGAGTACCGCGATCACCGCGATCCCCATACGGATGCCTACCGTAGGCATCTTGATCATGGCTGCGTCGCTTCCCATGACACTTGCGCTCTTGGAAAGGAATTCCACGTTCTGGATCATGTTGTTCAGGATCATCTGGATGGTGTTCAGATTATTGTCTGTCACATAGTACATACCATTCATCCAGTCGTTCCAGTAATTCAGTCCTACCATCAGTACCAGTGTAACGATCATCGGTTTTGACAGAGGAAGGATCACCTTCAGGAGGATCTTCAGCTCACTGGCTCCATCCAGCTTGGCTGCTTCGATCAGAGACTCCGGAATGCTGGTTGTGAAGAACGACCGCATCATGATCACATAGAAGGCGTTCATCATCAGGTTGGGGATCAGAAGGGCCCAGATGGTATTCTTGATGTGAAGCGTATTTGCATACATCATATAAGTCGGGACCAGACCGCCATTAAACAGCATCGTGAAAAACAGGATGAAGGAAAGCAGGTTACGGAAAGGAAGATCCTTTCTGGACAACGGATAGGCAAAGAGCACGGGCATTGCCAGATTGCAGAAGGTTCCGATCACGGTCACCAGGATCGTCATGCCATATCCACGGAAAATCGTTTTCGCACTGCGGAGGATGTACTGGTATGTCTCCAGACTGAACACCTCCGGGAAGAAGCTGTATCCGTTCCGGATCAGAGTCTGCTCTTCCGTAAAGGATGCCATTACCATCAGAAGAAACGGAAGTACACAGCAGAGAACCAGAAAGATCATCAGGATATGCATTATTGTCTGTTGTATTTTATCATGCTGTACCATCGTTTTCTCCTTTCTCAGAACAGAGCGTTGTCTTTGTCAACTTTGTTCACGACCATATTTGCTGTCAGGACCAGAATGAATCCGCAGATGGACTGGAAGAAGCCGGCTGCAGCAGAACGTCCAACATCATTCAGAAGCATCAATCCTTTGTACACATACACGTCGATCGTAGTAGTCACATCATACAGAAGTCCTGAATTCTGCGGAACCTGATAGAAAAGACCGAAATCCGAGTAGAAAACACGTCCGACAGCCAGGAGCGTCATTGTGATGATCGTGGGGCGAAGTCCTGGCAGGGTCACATGCCAGATCCTCTGCCATCTGGAAGCACCATCCACAACAGCTGCTTCATACAGAGAAGAATCGATCCCGATGACTGTTGCGTAGTAGATGATACTGTTGTAGCCGAAACTTTTCCAGAGATTGATAATAACGAAAATGAACGGCCAGTATTTCTGTGTCATATACCAGTTAGTCCTGGTTCCCATCGTTTTGTTGATAAAACCTGCATCAGTGCTCAGGAAAGCAAAAGCGATATAGCTTACGACCACCATGGAGATCAGGTACGGGATCAGGATGAAAACCTGATAAATCTTTTTGGGAAGAGCAGCCCTTATCTCATTCAAAACGATAGCGACGACAATGGCAAAAACAGTTCCGGTGATGATAAAAACCAGATTATATCCCAGCGTATTCCGGATCATAAGACCTGCGTCCCGGGTGCCAAAGAGGAACTTGAAATTCTTCAGGCCGCACCAGGCGCTTCCCCAGATCCCTTCTTTATAGTTGTAATTTTTAAAAGCGACGACCAGTCCAGCCATGGGAATATAATTGTTCACGATCAGGTAGATCAGCCCCGGAACCATCATCGCATACAGCTCCCAGTGACGAAAAACACTTTTCCAGCTGGTTTTTGTTTTTGCTTTTGCTTTTTGTTTCATCTTGTACTCCTCTCCTTTCACCGTATGTACTGCTCTATGATCCCAGTTTATCCTGAGTCCTTTATGAAAAGTAGTTGTTTTACGACCCGGATTATTGGTTTTCCGACTTATCGGAAAAGACATCGTTCTTTTCCGCAGACGTAAAAAGGACCGGCAAACCTGCCGGCCCTTCTCATGCTGTTATTTATTTCTCTGCAAGATATGCATCCAGTGCAGCCTGGGTGTCAGCCAGAACTTCATAGAATCCGATGGACTCAAGTTCTCCCTTGATCTGGGGAAGAATATCCTCAAGGGCTACGCTTCCGGTCATGACTGCATTCAGGTATTTGTCCTGAAGATTCATGTATGCAGTAACAAAATCGGTCATCTCGGTGGTGTCATAGAAGAAACCGAAGGAAGCGGATACTTCCACTGTGTCATCCCATGCTTCTACAGTAGCCTTTGCATCTTCATAAAGAGCTGTTTCTTTTACCGGAAGGATCAGGAAATCCGGATATGCAGCTGTTGCGGCAAAACCACCATAAGGCTCATTTTCCGCAGTCATTCCTTCCGGATACTCTGCGCGGCCGTTTTCATTCAGTACGTAATGTTTGCCTTCCAGACCGTAGGACAGCATGGTTGCGAATTCCGGATCGGTATACAGAGCCTGAAGGACGGTAAAGGATTCATCCGGATGTGCACTGTTCGCGCTGATGCCATACTGAAGGTTGCCGATCGCGATGCTCTCTGCACGCGGAGGAGCGATTTCTCCGGTCTCTACAGTGTTCGGATACAGAGCATCCAGCGGATCGATATCTGCATTGTGAAGTGTACAGAACGCGGAACCTGCCGTTACCATGCTGCTTCCTTCCATAGTGTTGCTCAGAGCATCTGCCATGATCAGGCCGTCAGCATACCATTTGCTCATATAACCGCAGAATTCGGTAAATCCTTCTGTCTCAAAAACACTCTTCAGCTCAGTGGTTCCCCAGTCAGCGTATGCATATGCGGTCAGGCCGATTCCTCTGTCACAGACAGCAGCCCATCCCCAGGTCATCTCAGCCGCGCTCTGCGGTACCAGAGTGTAGATTTCCGGATGTGCTTCATGAGCCTGATACAGAACCTCTTCCAGCTGATCCATTGTCGTGATGGATTTTGCATCGATTCCCAGCTCTTCCGCAATAGCCTTATTCAAGACAGCTACTTCATTTCCGCCATACTGATACTTCCGGACCAGACCGTACATTCTGCCGTTCATGCTGGATGCGATGATTTCCGGCTCTGTAAAGGTTGCCTTCAGTTCATCGGAAGCATTCTCAAAATAATCTGTGATATCCAGGAGCTGACCATTGGCTACATAGGTTGCCAGCTGCCCGTTGTCGGTAAAGTAACAGGTGACATCCACTTCATCGGTCGTCATGGCCAGGTTGACTGCCTTCTCAAAATTACCGATCTCAATGTACTGCAGATCTACCTGTACGCCATACTTGTCAGCCATATACGCATTGATGGCTTCTTCCACCTCTGCAACCGCTTCATCGGTATAATTTGCCAGGGTGGGGATCCACAGGGAAACCGTTGTTGCATCTGCTGCAGACACCGCTGCTGCCGGGACCATGAGGCCTGCTGTCATTGCTGCTGCCAGAATTCCTGCTAAAGCTTTTCTTTTCATTTCCTTCTCCTTTCGTTCGGTAGAGGTTTTTGTTTTGTTTTGTTGAGTTTAGTTTAGCTTTTGCAGGAGTTAAAAAGTAGTTGATTTCCGACCCGGATTATTGATTTTCCGACTTTGACTTATATCCCTCCCCCGGATTTTTTCCGGTAGTCCGAAGGCGTCATACCGGTCATTTTCCGGAACATCTGGGTGAAATTGGTAAAATTCTCATATCCTACCTTCGAAGCGATCAAAGTGACCGGCATGGTCGTATTTGCCAGAAGTTTTTCTGCATAATCCATTTTCGTTTTTAAAAGATATTCCTTATAACCCAATCCCGTTTCTTTCCGGAATACACGCGAGAAATAGTCTTCATTAAGGAAAACATACTGAGCGGCTTCTCTGCGGGACACCATCCTGTCCATATTGTCATCCAGGAACCGGATCACTTTCCGTACCCTCTCCTCCACTGTCATGGGATTGTCTTCCGTCCCGGTGTCCGCTTTGTCTGCAGACAAGGCATGAAGGCAGTCATCCATTGCTTTCAGCAGTTCACTGTCGGAGTTGTAACTGTGGAGCATCTCTTCATACGTAAATGTTTCCGAAAAGAGTTCTGATAATTCCTTCTTTTTTTCATAGCAGGCCACAGACAATGCCTCCAGGATCCCATGAATGATCTGCTGCCGGTATCCGGTGCTGAGATACCCGTCCCTCTCTGCCAGCCTGAGCAGGTTTACGATCTGGTTCCGAACAAGGCTGTAGTCGCCCCGGATCATCCATTTTCCCCACCTTGTACTGTCCGGCTTCCGGTCCTCCGGAAAATCAGCCTGCTCCGTCAGCTCATCATATTGATCTCCTTTTCGCAGGATATCCATACGGACATACAAAGCCTTTATACATCTTTCAATCGTATCCTCGATCTCCGGAATGCTTGCGGGCTGAATGATATAATCGAACGCCCTGTTTTTCAATGCTTCCCGGGCATACGAAAAATCAGCGTGGGAGGTCAGAAAAATACAGTACACATACGGGTAATTCTCCACCAGCCATTTCTGAAGCGAAATGCCGTCCTCCTGTGGCATTTCAATATCCGTAAGCATGATATCCACCGGTTTTTCCGAAAGGATCCGTTTCGCCGCTTCGGCACTGTTGGCGGTATAGACGGTATCCACCCGCAGTCTGTCCCAGTTTACCAGTTTTTCCGTAGCCTCCAGGATCTTTTCCTGATCATCCACAAGCAATACTGTCATGTCATACCTCCATCCTGTCAAACCAGTCAGGAATCTCCCTTTATTATCTCTCTTTTCTCTTATTCGATGAGTTCCGGAAGGATCAATTCACTTACCGCGCCGTTTCTGTTCTCAAAATACCAGGAAGGTTTCTCATCCCCTTCATACACGACCTTCAGACGCTCCAGAAGATTTCGGACGCCAATTCCCAGTTTTTCATCCTCAACCGGTTTTCCGCCGTTCAGATATGCCATCAGCTCGTCCGGATATCCGGGGCCGTTGTCCCGGATCGTGATATCCAGGAAATTCCCTTCTTCGGTCTCTCTGTATCGAACCGAAATGTGGATCTGAAGAAGACTTCCATCATTCATTCTGGCATACTTCACCGAGTTCTCCACAAAGGTCTGAATCGCAATGATCGGGATCATCTTATTCCGTGTCGCTTCGTCAGCAGCGATCTCACAGGAGAGCGGCTTGCTGGTCATCAGCTTCTGCATATCCACATAATTCCGTACAAAATCCAGTTCTTCTTCTACCCTCACAAAGCTTCTGTTCTGCTGAAGAAGATACCGAAGATGCACGGAAAGCCTCTGCAGAAATACCTCCGCCTGGTCATATTCCTTCAACGCAAGCATATAATATGCATTCTTCAGGCAGTTCGTATAGAAATGCGGAGCAAGCTGAATCTGCAGATACTGTCTTTGGATCCGTGCTTTTTCAAGTTCCTCTTCATAAAAGCGGATCTTGTAATGCTCGATCTCGGCCAACAGCAGCTGGATGGACTGTTTCACATCTTCAATCTCTGTGATCCTGTTGGGCGCTGAAAAATCAACCTCCCACTGTCCGGCCTGTATATTCTGCAATGTACTGGTCATGTTCTGAAGCGGTCTGGACAATTCCCGATACACAAACCGCTGGGTCCGGATAATGGCAGCGACCAAAAGCAGAATAAGAACAGCGACCAACAGATGATTTTTGTTTACATACAGCCAGATATTTTTAGGAAGGATCTCGACTACACCTAAATTTACGTTATTTCCTTTATGATAGAAGACCACACAGTTTTCCAGACTGGTTTTTCCTGCTTCAAATGTGGTCCAGTCGATCTCCGCTCCCGACAGAGCGTCTTTTCCTTTCTCACGGTCTTCCACCGCCCACGTCGGATAAAGCTGTCCCTCAAATACAACGCCATAGACAGCTGCGGCTTCTTTGTCATTTGGAAGCCCGGCTGTCAGACTGATAGACCCTCCTATTGCAGCGTTGTTTTTCTTTAAAAAGAGACTGTACCATTTTTGTTCACCAGAAGAAGTCACATAATCAAGGATATTCTGTTCTTCTGTCAGAAGCGCCTGGCGGCTTTCTTCCTTCAGCTGTTTTGCTTCCTCAAAAGAAATGTTTGTATTTACCGAATACTGCAGATGTTCATAAGAATCATAAAAAACAAACAGCCCCTCTATCCCCTGATTGACTTTTGTCTGGACCTGCATCAGATTCATCAGATTATACAGACGGTTCCATCTTTCTCCGACAGACGGATACGCCCCGATTCCGGAAAAATCACTGTTGCCGGAATAAATCTCCCTTACAATACGGTGCAGCTGCGAATAATTTGTCTCCAGTGTCTGCATATAGGAAACGAGATCTTCCTTCCGGGTCTCATTCTGTTTCTCCTGCCATGACATTACCATATAAAAAAGAAGCGCGCACAGCAAAAGGACCGCCACGGTCATAAAAAACCAGGTGCCGCTGAGGATCTGTTTTTTCAGGCTGAACATACGGGGTTTCAAATTCGGACCTCCTTATGATGCAATTCTCCACTGTCCTTAAGGACCTGTCAGCAGAATATCTGAACAGTTCCTGATGCCGGGGTTACTTTATAAGAGTAACATATCCTTTCTGCCAATACAATGTAATGAAAGTGAAATACCCCGATCCATAAAGTGTGGAATATCAATAAAAAACTCCCGGGAACTACATGCTTTCCCTGCACAGATTTCCCGGGAGATATTTTCCTGCATTATAACCTTGTATTCCGGTATTCGTTCGCCGACACACCGGCCACCTTCTTAAAAACCCTCGAAAAATGAGCCACCTCTACAAACCCTACCATCTCCGCGATATCTGCGATCCGCAGCGCCGGATCTTTCAGAAGCTCTTTCGCCTTGTTGATCCGGATCTGGTTCAGGATCTCGGAGAAATTCTTTCCCTCCTGCTTATTGAGCAGCTTGCTCAGATGCCACTGGCTGACATAGATCTGATCCGCCACTTTGTTCAAGGTCAGCTTCTCCTGATAATGCTCTTCCATATAAGCAAGGGCATTCCGTACAATGAACCCGGAAGCATTCTCGGTCTGCGCTGTCTCCTCCTGTCTGCCGCACCGCTCTGTCATAGTCCGCAGGGCTTCCTCCAGCTCTTCCATATTGGAGGGCTTCAGCAGAAACCGCGCAACACCAAGCCGCAAAGCCCTTTGACAGAAATCAAAATCCCGGTATCCGGTCAGGATGCTGATCTGCATCTCCGGGAACTCGGATTTCAGCGCCGCAATCATCGTCAGCCCGTCCATCCCCGGCATTGCAATATCCGAAAACAGGATATCCGGCTTTTCCTTCCGGATCATTTCCAGTCCTTCGTTTCCATTATACGCCGTCCCGACTACCTCACACCCGTATTTCTCCCAGGGCAGCAGGCGGGACAATCCTTCGACTATGATCGGCTCATCATCTACAATAACAACTTTGTACATCCCGGTTCCTTCCTTTATCCTTTGATCGCTCCTGCTGTCATCCCTTTAATGATATACTTCTGGAGGAAAATGTAAAGGATGATCACCGGAATCACCACCAGAGACACGGTGGACGCCATCAGTCCGTAATTGGTCCCTTCCTTGGATGTCAGCATCTGCATCAGTCTGGTGATCGCCCAGTATTTCTGATTGCGGAGGAAAAACATCTGGGTAAACAGATCATTATAGCTCCATAGGAAGGAGAAGATGGCTACGGTCGCAAAGGAAGGCTTGGTGAGCGGCACGACCACCTGGAAAAAGGTCTGAAAAGCGGTGCTCCCTTCCATGTAGGCGGCCTCCTCCAGTTCGATGGGAAGGCTTTTGATATAGCCCGTCAGAACCACGATCGCAAAGGACAGATTTCCGGCGATCTGCGGCAGGATCACGCAAAGAAGGTTCAAAAGCAATGACTTGGAAGCAGTGATCCCCCAGCTGTTCTCCATCTGGTAAACCGGGATGATCGTCGAAAACACCGGAAACATCATCCCCGCCACCACCAGGCTCATCATAAGACCTCTCAGCCGGAACTGGTACCGCACCAGGGCAAAGGACGCCATGCCGGCGAGCAGGATGACGACTGCTGCCACCGAGCAGGATATAATCAGACTGTTCCGGTACGCTCCAAAGATATTCAGTCTGTCAAAAGCCGTACGGTAATTCGCAGTCGTAAAGAGCTTCCCCATCGGCAGGGCAAAGGAATCTGTCATGATCTTGTCCTTCGCCTTGAAGGAATTCATGATGACCCAGAAGATTGGATAGATCGTCGTCAGGGCCCAGAAGATCAGAACAGCATAGATGATGATTGTCCCGGGAGTCACTTTATTTCTCTTCATTGTGCTCTGCGAACCTCCTTCCAGACACAGCTCTTTACAGAGGATCTTCACATTCCCCTTCGCTGCATGTACATGAACCTCGGCCGCGTCCCCGCAGCCTTCGGTTCAGATAAGGGCCTCAGCAGTTTCTGCTTCGGCCCCGTACTTTAGTAATCCGCTTCTTTAAACACTTTATTCACCACCTTGGAGGTGATGATTCCGAGGACCACGATCGCCACCGCGATGGCACTGCCGTAGTCCACATCCTTGGCCTCCATGGTCTGATAATACATGTACGTCCCGGTCAGCCAGGTGCTGTTAAGAGGCATTCCCTTCGGGAACATGACCCATGGAAGATCAAAAACCTTCAAAGCTCCGGTCACTCCCAGAACCGCGCAGGTGCAGATCACGTTCCGCAGCAGCGGCAGTGTGATGAACCGCACCCTCTGCCACCGGGTCGCTCCGTCGATCGAAGCCACCTCGTACAGATCCTCGGGAATGTTGTTCAGTCCTGTGATCAGGATCACAAAATAGAATCCTACATACTGCCAGACGACCGGAAACATCATGGTGACCAGCGCGATCCCTTTTGCCTTCCAGTCGGTCAGCCCGTCCGCCCCCAGCTTTTCCAGCAGCTGGTTGATCATTCCCTTGTCATACAGGAAGATCAGGTTGAACAGAAGGCCCAGGGCTGTGGCCGATATGACGATCGGGAAGAAATATACGGTGCGGAAGAACCTGCTTCCGCGCCCGATATTGTCGACCAGTACCGCAAGAACAATGGCTGTGCCCACCTGGAACATCAGTGTCACCAGCATCATGATCAGCGTATTTAAAAGAGCTGTATGCATGTTTTTATCGGTGACCATCTTGACGTAATTGGAGAACCAGGGCTCGTTAAAGCCTTTGGCGGCCGTTCCGAGCTGCCGGATCTTCATAAAACTATTCAGGATGTTCCGAAAAAACGGATAATACAGATAGATGATCATGAACAGGAATGCCGGCAGCAGGAAAAAGACCAGGGGCTTTTTGTTCTTATAGATATTCGCGCCCATGCTTATTCGGCGGTTATCTCAGCATAGATTTCGAAGCCTTCGGCCACAGCATCCTCTGCGGAAACCTCGCCTGTCACGATGGAGGGCATGCCGTCGAAGGTCGGTACACGGCACTCGCCCTGGAAGTTGTCCTGCGCTGCGCCTGTGTAGGAGGTCACTCTTGCTCCGAATGCGATCGCTTTTTCCTGCAGACCGTTCATTCCGGAAGTATCAGCTTCGGGAGCTTCCTTCAGCGGGTTGGCGGAATGCTGCGCAAATTTCACGATCATGTCATCGCTGGTCATCTGATTTACAAAGTCAACGGCCGCTTCTCTCTTCTCCGGATCTTCCCATGCCTTGGCAGTGATATAATATCCCATGGAGAATCCGCCGATCAGGTCGGTTGCTTTCCTCGCATTTCCCTTGGACGGGACCACGGTCACATCGTACTTGTCGAGTTCTTCGGTATCCAGTGTGGAGGGATCCTCCGGATCGGACTGGCATGCGCCGGCAATGCCGCCCACCTTCCATGAACCATCCAGAAGGAATGCTGCCTTGTCCTGGGTAAACAGCTGGAAGGTCTCATCGTCTGTCGCGGAGAGAGTGTTCTCCGGGAACATGCCCGCTTCGTACATTTCCTTTACATCTTCCATACCTGCGATCCATGCGGAGGGATCTGCGGCAGCTGCCTCGATATCGGTATGAACAGCGAGGTCTGTCTGGTTGTTGAAGATGGAATACTCCCACCAGTAATGCGGGATATTGCCGAGGGCTGCTGCTACCGGTGTATATCCGGCTTCTTTGATCTTCGCGCCGTCCGCAAGGAACTGCTCCCAGGTATAATCGTCTCCCGGGATCTCAACGCCTGCTGCCTCCAGCACTCTGGTATTGACGAACATTGCTTCCCAGTATCCATTGGTCGGTACAGCGTATGCTTTTCCGTCCACCAGTGAAACCGGAAGTTTCGCATCGTCCATGTTGGAAGCGTAATCCGGGTATTCAGCGCGGATGTCCTCGATGGAGATCACCTTGCCTGCTTCGATAAATGAATTCGCGTCCGCGCCCGTGAAGAAAAACAGCACATCCGGCTCCGCGTCCATCTCAAAGTCCGAGACAACCGTAGTCTTGAAGGTCTCATCGGAGGTCGCGGAATTGTCATTCACTGTATTTCCGCTGTTCTCTTCATAAGCCGCGATCCCTTCCTGATAGTTCTTCGCATTGGAATCCTCACCGGCGAAGGTGGTAACGACATCCAGCTCGACACCCTCCGCCAAGGCGGTAACTGCACTTCCCGCAATCATGGATACACCGATCACACTGCAAAACAATGCGGATAACACTCTTTTTTTCATAATGATTCCTCCCATATTAAATATGGTAACTGTTCAGCACCCCATGAGGAATGCAAAGCATTCCGAATGAGTGCCTGCATTTCAGGAAATTTTGTTCTGAACAGTTACGTTTCCTGATAGTATTATTATCGTCCTTCCTATGGAAAAAATGAATAACCGGAAATGGGAATTATTGTCTTTTCTTGGTCATCCTGTCTGTTTTTTTGCCGCAATCCTCATGCGCGAAACCACCTTGTCCCCCTCCTGGCAGATCGTCAGACCGCAGTCGTCCCCATACAGGATCCGCAGACGCTGATTTACATTGGCGATTCCCAGATTCAGGGATGACTCACGGCTCGTATCATACTCAGGAGACAGAAGCAGGTCAATCTTCTCCCGGTCCTCCTCCGACATGCTCCCGTCGTTTGTGATCTCCAGCAGCAGATAATCCTTCTCCAGACGGCTTCTGATCTCCACGGTCCCTTTTCCCATCGGAACAATCCCATGGTCCACCGCATTTTCGATGATGGGCTGCATGATCAGCCTCGGCACTTTGCAGGAATATGTCTCCTCCGACATCTCTTTTTTCACTGTAAGACGTTTTCCGAGCCGCTCCGAGATAATGTACAGGTATGCGTTGACGTAGATCATTTCCTCTGACAGCGAAACCTCAGGCATTTTATGCCTGTCCATCGCGGCATCCATCAGAACCGAGAGAGCCTCGATCATCTTGGAAACCTTCGCGTTATCTCCAAGCCTCGCTTCCCAGTTGATGATCTCCAGCGTGTTGTTCATGAAATGCGGATTGATGTTGGACTGCAGCGCCATAATCCTGGCGTCCCGGAGGGCCAGCTCCTCCTCATAAATATGATCGAACTGATATTTCAGAGTCTCCGACATATGGTTTATGGCTTCCCTCAGATACTCAAATTCACGGCTCTTCGTGTTCTCCTCAAGACGGACCCCGAGGTTTCCTTTTTCGATCTCGTGAGCCTGCTCCCCCATGATCTGCAGCGGGTGAATCAGGTACTTCCCGGCAAGATGCAAAAACAGAAGAATCATTGGTATCAAAAACAGGAGTGTATACAGAACAAGATACTGGTATGAATAGACCGGACGGAACAGCTGTCTCATATTCCCGGCCAGGATCGTACAGAGTTCAAAATCGCTCCCCCTGCTCTTCTGATGGATATAGGCGGAGCCATTTCTCTTTTCAAACCGGGGCTCTTCCGTTACCTGCAGATCCTCCAGGCCTTCCCAGACGGCATCTTCCCCCTGACGGGTGACCGTCCGGCCGTCCAGCGTGATGAATGCACTGATCCCGTCAAAAAAGGACAAAAGAGGTTCAAAGCAGTACTCCTTGTTCAGGCGGTGGACCAGCACGCCCCAGGGTGTGTAGCTGCTGTCCATCAGGTTCCGGACAATATAAAGACGTCCTCCCTGCTCAAACACTCCGATGGATGTCCCCAGTGTTTCCGCAAGTTCCAGGATTTTTTCGCAGTCCTGTTCCCAGAAAACCTCCAGCTGTCGGTAGCTGCCGTCAGCCTGTGCGTTGTAATTCGTCATATGAAACTGTTCCGGATCCTCCAGCAGCATAAACACAGTGCTGCTGATCTCCTTCCGTTTCCCGTAGGTGCGCGCGAGATAGTTCTGACCGTTGTTGTAGGTCGTCGTGTAGTTCACGGCTTTCTTCCGCCATTCAGAATAATAATCATATAATGCGCGGTCGTAGGTCGCCTGCCGCGAGTCCCGGACGGCGCTGTCCACACGCTCAATGCAGATCTGGTTATTCATCCGAAGCTGGTCCGCCAGATGGTTGAGGCCTTCCGTTTCCTCCTGCCGGCTCATATACCATCCAAGAAGAGTGATCAGAAGAATAAAAGGAAGCGCCCAGTACAGAAGGATCATCTGGACCATCTTCCAGCGGATCGATGTTACTTTTTTCATACGTCCTCCTCAGCACAATGAAAGCTCTCGTATCTGTGAAGGTACTGAACAGATACGAGAGCTTTCACATCCTGTCCCGGTTCTATAACGACAAAAACTCCTCGAATATCCCCGTCAGCTTTTCTGCCTCTGCCCTGGATTCCATCTCGCAGAAAATCCGCAGCACCGGTTCCGTTCCGGAAAAGCGGCAGATCAGCCATCCGCCGTTCCGGAAATACACCTTGCATCCATCGAGATAAGATACCTTTTTGATCGGAAGCGGAAACGGCGGAAGCTCCTTGTCTTCCATGAGAAGCTTTTTAATCTCTGCCTTCCGCTGAGAAGAAAAGCGGTAGTCCCTCTCCACCGTGAACAGAGTGCCGAACTCTTCCCGGATATCTTCCAGAATTTCCGACAGCTTCCGGCCGGTGACCGCCAGCATTTCCACCATCAGGGACGCCGCATAGATTCCGTCCTTTCCCCGGATGTGCCCTCTGACCGTCAGGCCTCCGGAGGATTCCCCTCCGATGATCGCCCCGGTTTCAGCCATTTTGGAGGATACATACTTAAAGCCCACGGGAACCTCATAGCACTTCTGGCCGAATGCTTCTGCGATACGGTCCAGCCTGTGGGTGGTCGCCGCGTTCCGTACCGCCGGCCCGGACCATTTTTTATATTTCAGGAGATAATAATACAGGATCGACAGAATATCATTTGGATGCAGAAAAGTTCCCTGATCATCCACCACGCCCAGCCGGTCTGCATCTCCGTCCGTTGCAATGCCGATATCGCATTTCCTGTCCATCACATAGTTCTGAAGCTGCCGCAGTGTCATCTCGTTCGGTGCGGGCAGCTTTCCTCCGAACAGCGTATCATGGTTGTCATGGATCACCTCCACCTCACAGCGCGCGATGGCGAGGATCGTCCGCATCGCGGTCTGACTGACCCCGTACATGGGATCAAGCGCAACCCGGAGTCCGTAGTGCTTGATTGCTTCTGTATCGATCTTCAGAAGGATACTGTCGATATACTCGTTCAGAGGATTGAATTCCGTGACGAACCCTTTTTTGAGCGCTTCCTCGTACGGAACGGTCAGGATCCCTTCACCGCGGAGAATGTCCGCTTCTGCCTGGTCAATATATCGTTCCAGATCCGCAGTCTGTTCCTCGTCCGCATCCCGTCCTCCCCTGGTGAATACTTTAAACCCATTGTATACGGCCGGATTATGGCTTGCGGTCACCATCAGCCCATAGGGCAGATCGTGAGCCATCACATAGTACATGATCAGCGGAGTCGGCGAGGATCGGTCCACAAAAAGAACAGGGATCTCCTCCGCGGCAAATACCTCACAGGCCCACTTCACCGCTTCCTTGGACAGGAATCTCCGGTCATATCCGATGCATATCCCCTGGTCTTCTGTGCCCTCATCCTTCATCTTCGTGGACAGGGCTTTCGCCAGAATCTGTATGTTTTTCTTTGTAAACTCATCTCCGATGACGGCTCTCCAGCCGCCTGTGCCAAACCGGATCATGTTTTTACCGCCTTTCTGCATTCAGCAGCCGTCTCCGACAATTCTCTGTCACCCATGATCACCTTCACTTCATGGCGTGTTCCCTCTGCCTGTACCGGAATCCGTGTTACTTCTGTCCCGTCCAGAAGGATTCTCCGCACTCCCCTGCTCACATGCTCCGGATTTTCCACCGTGACCGCATAAACAGCGCCTCTCCAGGTACGCTCTGCCGCGAATCCATCCCATAACTTTGGAATGCAGGGATCCACGATCAGGCAGTCATACCCCGGCCGGATGCCAAGCATATAATGTGTTGCCGCATAATAAGCCCATCCGCCGGAACCGGTCATGAACGGATGCCTTGCCCGCCCGAACGCGGTATGATCCCTGCCTGCAATAAACTGACAGTAGGAATATGGCTCTGCCTGCCGGATTTCGATCATGTCGTTCTGGCGGTAAGGGCTAAGCGCGTTGTAGAACTCCATCGCCCGGTCGCCCCTGCCCAGCCTGCATTCCGCCACCCATGCCCAGGGGTTGGGATGGCTGAAGATCGAGGCATTTTCCTTGAGGCCGGGATACACCCGGGTCACAAAGCCGATCTCCTCGTCAGCCACGGTATAGGCAGGCCCGTTAAGCATGATCCCGTAGGGAGTAAACAGCCGTTCGTACACGCTGTCCATGGCTCTCTCGGCCCTTTCCTTCGGCGCCGCGCCGGAGAGCACCGCCCAGACATTCGATTCCAGATGAATCTGGCCCTCCCTGTCTTTGGACGTCCCGATCCTGCGGCCGCTCTGCGTGATGCCCCGGATATACCAGTCTCCGTCCCAGAGCTGCTCCTCGCAGGTTGTTTTCACCTTTTCCAGGATTTCCGAGTATTTCCGGATCAGAGCCTTGTCCTGCCGGTATTCCGCCATCTCCAGAAAGTTCTCCAGTGCCCAGCAGTGCAGGTACGAGACCATCGCGCTCTCACCGCCGCCCAGATTCAGGCAGTCGTTCCAGTCTGCCCGAAGCCCCCTGCATATCCCATGGGCCCCTGTCTGTTCGGCAGAGAAGTCCAGAATCCTCTGGAGATGCTCGTAAACGGTTCCGCTGCCCTCATCCGCGTATGTTTCCACATGGTCCAGGAAGGCACAATCTCCTGTCTCCTTCACATACTCATTGACGGAAGCCACCAGCCAGAGCGCATCATCGGAACACGCATCACGGAGACCATGGATAATGTCCTTTTTATCAGGCTCCGGAATCACCGTTGGTGATTTGAAAGGCTTTCTGTCCTTCTTCTCCGGCTCAAACCACTCTGGCTGAAAAAGATGAAGCCCATAGCCCCTGCTCACCAGTCCCCGCAAAAGCTCCACGATCCTCTGGCGGCATTTTTCCGGGTTGGAATGGATCACCATCATGGAATCCTGGGCGGTGTCCCTGTAGCCGAGCCCCGTACGGCCGCCCACCTCGATGAACGAAGCAAAGCGGGAAAACATCACGTTGATCTCCGCCTGGTACAGCGTCCAGATATTCAGCAGGGTATTCATCCCTTCATCCGGGGTTTTGACCTGCATCCTGCGCTGCTTCTCGTCCCAGAAATTCCGAAGCTGCGCATATACAGCATCCACAGCCGCTGCGCTTTTATACTTCTGCCGCATGCGGATTCCGTTCTCCCGCCGCCCTTCGCCAAGCAGGAAGAAAAAACGAACCTCCTCCCCGGGAGCCAGTGTAAAGCGCTTGTGCAGCGCTCCGCAGTGGTTCCCTCCGAGCTCGCTGCTGCCGGAAAGAACACCCTTCTCCACTCCGACCGGATTTGTCTCCGTGCGGTATCCCCCGATAAAGCTGTCGCGCAGGCAGTCATAACCGTCCGGGTCGAAGCTTGCTGTAAAAAACTGGTACCCGAATTCCTCATAGAAAAGGTCATGTTCAATGACCCCGTCACCATACGAGGATCCTGCCGCGTACAGGCTCATCTGATAATTTTTGTTGTCCATCTCAATTTGATGGAACGAAAACTCCAGATAGGAAAACACGCTGATTTTCCGGGTCCTCTGATCCTCATTCCGGATGGTCACATCCCAGATTTCCACCGGATCGTCCATCGCTACCGACATTTTCTGAGATGCCGAGATCCCGCGGTAATCGCACGAATAGACCGTATACGACATACCGTGCCTGCAGGTGCAGGCTGCCTGGTCCAGAGGCTTCCCGACCGGCTGCCAGGAAATGCTCCAGTAGTCCCCGTCCTCATCATCCCGCAGATACACATAATGACCCGGGCGGTCCATCGGAACGGCATTGCCTCTGAACCGGGTGATCCGGTGATACTCCGGCGACCGGTAAAAAATATATCCGCCGGCAGTATGGTTCAGAACCGCGCACATATCACGGACGCCCAGATAGTTGGTCCAGGACACCGGAAGATCAGCCCGGTCGATCACATATTCTTTCTTTTCGTTGTCAAAATACCCGTATCGCATTGTGTTCCTCCCCGCCATATGGTTTTCTGTACAATTATTATACCTGTGCCATCCGGCGGACGGAATGAAGGACCGTGGTAAAAATTATCCCGTTTTGTCCTCTTCTGCAGGCTTTTGCGCTCTCATCGCACCATCTCTTTTGTAATCCATCCGTTTTTAAAGCAGCGGGCAAGATCCCAGCTTTCCTTCCAGGTCTCGTCTGTCGGGATCTCCCTGTCACGGAGCAGCTGGTAATTCCAGTAGAACCATCCGGCCGATTCGTTCCAGACATTCAGCTCCATCTTTCCGATCCTGCGGTACCCCTCCCTCTGCGCTTTTTCCAGGCCCTTCCTTCCGAGCCGGTCCGCATATTTATTGCAGATGCACCACTCTCCCACGATCACCGGTACCACCTTCTGCACCCTGTGGATCTGATGCCGGTGAATGCCGATATACGTCCTGTACACCCACGGTCTTGCGATGGGGACAAAGTTTTCCATGGCAAAGATATAAATATGGGTATCCAGGGCAACATTTTTCATGCTGCCGGAAAGGAAGAACCTCCTCCAGCTCATGAAACGGAAACCGTCATGAAAGACAATGGTCTTCTCCTCCGGAAGATGCCTGCGCAGAACTCTGTACGCCTTCCTGTAAAAACGCTTCAGAAATCCGAGCGGTACATAGCCGGAGCCTTTTGCCTCCTCCTTGTCCACCGCTTTGCCTGTGGAAGGGGCAGTCATATAGACGAGCCAGCTGATCGGCTCATTCAGCACCTCGATTCCGTACAGGCCTTCCCGCCTTCCATACCTTTTCGCAAGACGATCCAGCACGGTCAGGGCAAATTTCACTTCCTTTGGATTCCTGCACCATTTGCACACGCCGGTGAGGCCACCGTTGTCGTAGCCGTTCTGGCTGCCCGGGACCGTATGCAGATCCAGCAGGATCTTCAGCCCGTATTTCTCGGCCCAGTCAAACGCCTTGTCCACATACTCGATACAGCCCAGCATCGGAGGCCGGTCCCCGAAAACATGGTAGGGCACCGGCAGGCGGATCATATTCAGGCCGTACTCCTTTACCTGTGCAAAATCCTCTTCCGTGATATAGGTGTCACGATGCTTCTTCAACAGCGCCTGGAATTGTTCCGGGGCAAGCCTGCGGGCCAGCCAGGTCTCATCCTCCGCTCCGCTCCCGGCGAAGAGATCCGGTTTCATCCATTTTTCAAGTACCAGCCAGTTTCCAAAATTAGTCCCTCGTATTTTTTCCATTTTCTGACAACCTCCCTGCTGTTTTGAACAATTATAAGCTTTCACGACTTTTGGCGTTGTTTTACTGATTATGGATTGTTTCGTACTTCATGTTCCCTCAATCATAACATACCACATCTGATAATTTCCTGCCATATTGTTCTTATACAAAACCAGGAATCGCATACTTGAAAAGGGGGCAGTTCCCGATCCGGGAACTGCCCCTCTTTTCTGCTTTCAACGTATCACATATCGTCTACATTATTTCAGCTTCAGGCCATCTTTGAACGCCTCGCCGACTCTGCCGCCGACCTTGTAGTAGCCATGAGTATAGGGGTCAAAGGCAATTGCCTCAAGGGAGTCGATGTCGATCTTGCCATCGGTCATGTTGGCCTCCTCGACAGAGGTTCTCACAACCTTCCCGATCACACCCAGCCCGGTTTCGTCGCTCTGATACTCGATGAATTCACACTCGATCGCAACGGGAAGCTCGTTGATGATCGGAGCGTCCACAAGTTCTGACTTTACAAAGGTCATGCCGGATTTTTCAAATTTCCTCGGCTCTTTGCTGCCGCTGACCACACCGAACCAGTCCGCCTCCACGACGTGCTTCGCATCTGCGATGTGGACGACAAAGCCCTTACGAGCCTTGATATTCTGTACGGTTCGATGCGTTTCCGTCAGGTTCAGCGCCACCATATTCCGGTCGAGCATGGTACCCCAGGCGGCATTCATGACATCTACGCTTCCGTCCTCGTTGAAAGTGGAAATGAGAAGGACGGGCATCGGGAAAATGGCCTCTGTTGTCTTGATTTGCTGCTTCATGATCTGATTCCTCCTGATTTATTTGCTATTGCGTTTTCATACATATAATGATATCATACAACCAGAGAATCATCAAGTACCTACATTTATGCAAGGTACTTACACGGAGGTAAGTATGGGTAGGAAATCAATCAGTGAAGCGGATTTCTATGAAACGGGATACAGCTACACGCTGTCCCTCATTTCCGGGAAATACAAGCCCATCATTCTATACTGTCTGATGGAGTATGAACCTGTTCGTTTCAACGAGATGCAGCGATATCTGAAAAAGGTGGCAGACAAGACTCTGAGCCAAAATCTGAAAGAGCTGGAGGCAGATGATCTCATCATTCGTAAGGTGTTCGACCAGATTCCTCCAAAGGTGGAGTATTCATTATCAGAGCGGGGACGCTCCCTGGTAAAGGTGCTTGATAAGCTGTGTGACTGGGGCAATGAAAACAGGGTTTTTCCTGAACGGGAAGCTTGATCATGCATGCCCGTCCAGGGACTCTTTATGCAGGCGCCTGTTCACGATCCGGAAACAGATCAAAAACATCGTCACCTGCACCACGGTCGCGCATGGTGTCGCAAGCCCCATGTGGAACATGGATACCGGAACCTCCCGGCTCATTTTTGTATTATCATTATACCTGTACCATAAGGCTGAAGGAATGAAGTACCGTGGTAAAAATTATCCCGTTTTTTCTT
>CAMOXX010000012.1 GCA_946629475.1 uncultured Blautia sp.
TTATAACATAGAAATAATCATATTACTATTATTTTGTATATTTCCTGAAGATGAAAAAAGTGAAAAAAACGGCAGCCAGATATCAATCTGACTGCCTGAGTTCCTTACTCCAGATCATCGAGAATCCGCCGTGCAATCTCCCTGCGGGAAACACCGTGGTCCATGGCCTGTTTTCCGATGGTCCGGTGGGCCTCCTCCTCGGTCATCTGCTTTTTTTCCACCAGAAGAAGCTTTGCTTTGCTTACCAGGCGAAGCTCCTCCATCTTTTCCTCCACGGTGCGCACCCTCTTTTCCAGACGCCGGAAGCGCTTCTGCTCCGCCATCAAAAACCGCATGGCCTTATCTGCCAGGCTTCCGGAAAAAGGCTTGGAGATCACCAGAATCCCATAGTCTGTCACATTCTCAAGGACGGTTTCGTAAACCTCCGATGGTACCGCCATCAGCACCGAGGCATTTCCTCTTTCCGAAATATCCAGAGCCAGATCATGGCCGAATTCCTCCTGAAGCGGGGCGTTGATCACCACAACATCATAGGGACGTTCCATCGTGCGCCGTCTTGCCGACGCGGCACTCCTGACCGTATCCAGGTTGAAGATCCCTCTGCGCGAAAGAGCCTTTTTAAAAAGGACCGTAAACTGTTCCGACCCCGAGACGATCAAAACGGAGCTGATTCTGTCTGTACTGCCTGACATACACTCCCTCCTGTCATCTCCTCGTGTATTTGCGCAGAATCCCGTCCGGCACGATATCCCGCACAAACCGGCTCTCCTCTGCCAGCCTTCTGGCCTCCTTCAGCGACCCCGGAAGAAGAAGTCCTTTTTCGTCCGTCTCATTCGGAAGAGACATTCTTTTTTCAATCCCCCAAAGCCCGGCATGGATCAGCAGCGCATAGACCAGATAGGGATTGCCGGAGGCATCCGGGGAGCGGAGCTCTGCCCTTGTTTTTCCGCGGTACTCCTCGATATACATCAGCTCCGACTTGCCGGCGCTGGACCAGTCGACCCTGTCGGGCGCTGTGTTGTTGCCAAACCGGGAATAGGATGCCTCAGATGGGTTCAAAAAGAGCGTAATGTCCCGGATCCTGTCGATAATCCCTGCCGCTGCATACCGGACCACATCATTTCCCTCCCGGTCTGCCGCATAGATATTGATATGATAACCGTTGCCCGGCTGGTCCGGCAGCGGCAGGGGTGAAAAATCTGCCGAAAGCCCGCAGCGGTCCGCGATGATGTTTACCACCATCTTGAAGGTGATCATCTGATCAGCGGCTTTTAATGGCTTTCCATAGTGGAAATCGATCTCGTTCTGGCCCGGCCCGCTCTCATGGTGCGACCGCTCAGGCGTAAGTCCCATCTGCTCGATCGTCAGCCCGATCTCCCGCCGGACATTTTCGCACCGGTCCAGCGGGGCAATATCCATGTACCCCGCCTGATCATAGGGGATTCTGGTAGGATTTCCCTCATCATCCTTTCGGAACAGATAGAACTCCGTTTCGGTTCCGAAGCGGAATTCGATGCCGGCCTCCTTCGCCTTTTCCACTGCCTTTTTGAGAATCGCCCTGGTATCGGCCGGATATTCCTCCCCCTCTGGTGTATACACATCGCAGAACATCCGGAGCACACGGCCGCTGTCGGGCCGCCAGGGAAGGACCGCCAGTGTGGAGGAATCCGGCTTCAGATACAACGATGCATAGGGGCAGTCCTCAAACCCCGCGACCGCCCTGGCATTGATCGGCACTCCCTGTTCAAATGCCTTTTTTACTTCTCCCGGCATCACAGAAATATTCTTCTGTACGCCGAAGGCATCCCGGAACGCCAGGCGGATAAACTTGGCATCCTCCTCCTCAATATATTTCATTACTTCATCAACCGTATATTCCATACTTCCTCCTGCAGGGTTCCCTGCCCTTGATTTATGAACCGCCGGCCTGATTATACCACACAACCCGGAAGCGGAGTATCCCCATCCGCATTCCTCTCCAGTTCAAGCGCCGCCTTCACAAACTCCCGGAAAACCGGATGCGGGCGGTTCGGGCGGGACTTGAATTCCGGGTGATACTGGACTCCCAGAAAGAACGGATGACCTGAAATCTCCACTGTCTCCACCAGATTTCCGTCCGGGGAAAGGCCGGATAACACCAGCCCTGCTTTCGTGAGAATCTCCCGGTAATCATTATTGAATTCATACCGGTGGCGGTGCCGTTCAAAAATCATGCTCCCGCCATAGCACTTCTCCATGAGAGTCCCCGGTGCAATCCGGCAGGGCCAGCTTCCCAGCCGCAGCGTTCCGCCTTTGTCCACCGCATCTGACTGTCCGGGCATAAAATCAATCACCCGGTGGTCCGACGCATCGTGAAACTCTCCGGAGCAGGCATCCGGTATGCCGGCAGCATTCCTCGCAAATTCGATCACTGCAATCTGCATGCCAAGGCAGATTCCCAGATAGGGAATTCCCCTTGTACGGGCATACCCGGCCGCAAGAATCATCCCCTCCGTACCGCGGTCCCCAAATCCGCCGGGTACCAGAATTCCCTGCAGTCCCGCAAGCCTCTCCTCCATGTTTTCGCCCGTCAGCTCCTCGGAATCGATCCACTCGATCCTCACATGGGTATTGCACGAAAAGCCTGCGTGAGCAAGAGCCTCCGCAACCGAAAGATAGGCATCGTGGAGCTGCACGTATTTTCCCACAAGCCCGATGACCGTCGTGCGGTCTCTTCTGTGAATCCGGCTGACCATTTCGCTCCATTCTCTGAGATCCGGCTCCGGGGCACATATCCCCAGCTCCCTGCAGACAACGCGCGAAAAGCCGGACGCCTCCAGCATCAAAGGCGCCTCGTAAAGGCTCTCCAGCGTCCGGTTTTCGATCACACAGTCACTCTTCACATTGCAGAACATTGAAATCTTCTGAAAAATGCTCTTCTCCAGCGGCTCATCACACCGGAGAACGATGATGTCCGGGTTGATTCCCATCCCCTGCAGCTCCTTGACCGAGTGCTGGGTCGGTTTGGATTTATGCTCATTGGAGCCATGCAGATAAGGTACCAGCGTCACATGGATGAACAGGCTGTTCTCCCTTCCGGTCTCCAGCGAGATCTGACGCACCGCCTCCAGAAAAGGCTGGGATTCAATATCCCCGATGGTTCCCCCGATTTCCGTGATCACAATATCCGCGTCGGTCTCCCGCCCGACCCGGTAGACAAATTCCTTGATCTCATTGGTGATATGCGGGATCACCTGAACCGTGGAGCCGAGATATTCCCCGCGCCGCTCTTTGTTAAGCACGTTCCAGTACACTTTTCCGGATGTCAGATTGGAAAACCGGTTGAGGTCTTCATCGATAAATCGCTCATAATGTCCCAGATCCAGATCCGTCTCCGCGCCGTCCTCCGTCACGTACACTTCGCCGTGCTGGTAAGGGCTCATGGTTCCCGGATCCACATTAATGTAGGGATCCAGCTTCTGGGCAGCAACCTTCAGGCCCCTCGCCTTCAGGAGCCGCCCCAGAGAGGCTGCGGTGATCCCCTTTCCCAGGCCGGAAACCACCCCGCCCGTCACAAATATATATTTTGTCATGGCATCTCCTTCACAGGCTGGTATATCCCATCAGTTTTTCATCCACTTCTCTCGCCGCATTCCTGCCCTCTGCGATCGCCCATACCACCAGGGACTGCCCCCGGTGCATGTCGCCTGCCGCATAGACGTTCTCCTTTGTGGTTCTGTATTCACCGGGAGCCGTCTTCACATTTGTGCGGCTGTCGGTCTCCACGCCAAAGCTTTTTGTCACATAATCCTCGCTTCCAAGAAATCCTGCTGCGATCAGTACCAGCTGGGTTTTCACTTTTTTCTCCGTTCCCTCAATGGGCAGCATCCGGAGCCTTCCTGTTGTCTCATCCTTCTCAGGAGCAAGGGAGATCAGCACCGCTTCCTTCAGGTGTCCTCTCTTGTCCGTGATAAACTCCTTAACCGTTGTCTGGTACAGCCGTGGATCCGAACCGTACACCCGGATGGCTTCCTCCTGGCCGTAGTCCGTCTTCAGAACCTGCGGCCATTCCGGCCAGGGATTGCCGGTCTGGCGGTTTTCCGGAGGCTTCGGCATCATCTCCAGCTGCGTAACGCTTTTCGCGCCGAGCCGGATGCACGTTCCCACACAGTCATTGCCGGTATCCCCGCCTCCGATCACGAGAACGTTCTTTCCCTTCGCAAGCTCCTCCGGCACCTTCCGGAAGTCCGTGTCCAGCAGCTTTTTTGTGACAGATCCAAGGAAATCGACTGCAAAGAAAATGCCTTTTGCCTCACGGCCCGGAACCCTGATATCTCTCGGGTTGGACGCGCCGCAGCAGAGCACTACACTGTCGTTTTCCCTTACCAGCTCTGCGGCGGAGACATTTCGGCCCACATCCGCGTTCACCACGAAACGGACACCGGCCTTTTCCATCAGCTTTATCCGCCGGTCAATCACGGATTTGTCAAGCTTCATATTCGGGATTCCATAACGCAGAAGCCCGCCGATCCGGTCACTTCTCTCATAGACGGTCACCTCATGCCCGCGCCTGTTCAAGAGCTGTGCCGCCGCAAGTCCGGCAGGACCGCTTCCTACGACCGCCACCCGCTTGCCCGTGCGGACTGCAGGCACGGGCTCGCAGGCCAGGCCGTTCGCAAAGGCGTATTCGATCACGGCTCTCTCGTTCTCTTTTGTTGTAACCGGAGCATCATGAAGACCGCAGGTGCATGCTGCCTCACACAAGGCCGGGCAGACCCGGCTCGTAAATTCCGGAAAACTGTGTGTAACAGAAAGCCGCCTGTAAGCCTCCGACATCTGCCCCCGGTACACCAGGTCATTGACCTCCGGCACCAGGTTATGCAGGGGGCATCCCGAGACCATTCCTCCGATCATGACACCGGCCTGGCAGAAGGGAATTCCGCAGTCCATGCAGCGCGCTGCCTGCTGTCTCTGTTCGCCTGCAGAAAGCAGTGAATGGAATTCCCTGAAATCCCCGATTCTCTCTTCCTCCGGCCTCACCGGACCGTCCTTCCGGCTGTACTCCAGAAAGCCTGTTGTTTTTCCCATAGTTATACCTCCTCACGAGGAATGATCTTTTTAAAATGAGCCTTATAATCATCAAAGTTATCCAGGATCTGCCGCCCCTTTCGGGACCCGGTATAACGCACATGATCCTCAATCATCTTCTTCAGATCCGGCAGATCTGTTTCTGCCTCCAGTGTCTCCATCTTTACCAGCTGTTTATTCAGGTTTCTGTACAGCCGGTTTTCTTCATCAAGTACATATACCACTCCACCGCTCATCCCGGCGGCAAAGTTTTTTCCGGCAGATCCGAGGACAACCACACAGCCGCCGGTCATGTACTCGCATCCATGCTCCCCGACGCCCTCCACCACGCAGTACGCGCCGGAATTGCGGACGCAGAAACGCTCCCCTGCCATCCCTGCAATGTAAGCCTGACCTGAGGTCGCCCCATAAAGAGCCACATTTCCGACAATAATGTTCTTCTGCGGATCATACTTTGCCTCTGCCGGCGCATGAAGGATCAGCCGGCCTCCAGAGAGTCCTTTCCCGAAATAATCGTTGCTGTCACCGGTCAGATCGAGGGTCAGTCCTCTGGGGATAAACGCGCCGAAGCTCTGTCCGCCCGCCCCGGAGCAGTGGACCGTGATCGTGTCATCAGGCAGTCCTTCCGGGTATTTCCGGGTGATCTCCGCACCGAGAAGGGTGCCAAAGGTGCGGTCCGTATTCCTGATCTGCAAGGAAATCTCCGCCCTCTCCCCGGCCTCGAGAGCTCTCTTGATGCAGGGCGATGAGAGAAGCACCGTTTCATCCTTTGTTTCCTGCAGTTTAAAATCATACCGGCATTCCGGCAGGAAAGTCAACTGCCTTCGGTCAGTTCCGGACAGATCGAAAAGAATCCTTGACAGGTCCAGCCTCTTCTGCCGGTCCGTGAGATCCGGCTTCATTCGAAGAAGGTCCGTCCGTCCCACCATTTCATCGACAGTACGTATCCCAAGAGATGCCATGATTTCCCTAAGCTGGCGGGCCGTAAAGAGCATGAAGTTTTCGACATACTCCGGCTTTCCCGAAAACCGCTTCCGAAGCTCCGGGTTCTGTGTGGCAATCCCCATGGGGCACGTGTCCGACTGGCATGCGCGCATCATCACGCAGCCCATCGCGATCAGCGGAGCTGTTGCAAATCCGAATTCCTCCGCGCCGAGAATTGCGGCGATAGCCACATCCTTCCCGGTCATCAGCTTTCCGTCCGTCTCGATCACCACCTGGCTGCGAAGGCCGTTTGCGGTCAGCGTCTGGTGGGTTTCCGAAAGTCCCAGCTCCCAGGGCAGCCCGGCATTATGGATGGACGAAAGCGGAGCAGCTCCTGTGCCTCCGTCATATCCGGAAACCAGAATCACAGAAGCTCCCGCCTTGGCAACGCCGGCAGCTACAGTTCCCACACCGGCCTCGGACACGAGCTTCACTGAGATGCGGGCATCCTTGTTGGCATTCTTCAGATCGTAGATCAGCTGAGCCAGATCCTCGATCGAGTAGATATCATGATGCGGCGGCGGCGAAATCAGACTGATACCCGGGGTGGAATGCCTGGTCTTCGCGATCCACGGATACACCTTTCTTCCGGGAAGATGGCCCCCTTCGCCCGGCTTGGCTCCCTGCGCCATCTTGATCTGGATCTCTTTAGCGCTGGAGAGATACCGGCTGGTCACTCCAAACCGGCCGCTGGCGACCTGTTTGATCGCAGAGCTGCGGTCATTTTCGGTCCCGGCTGAACGGATCCGCTCTTCGCTCTCCCCGCCCTCTCCGCTGTTGGACTTTCCGTGTAGGCGGTTCATCGCGACCGCCAGAGTCTCATGCGCCTCCTCCGAAATCGAGCCGTATGACATGGCGCCGGTCTTGAAACGCCGAACGATAGATTCTTCGCTCTCCACCTCCGACAGGTCAATCCCTTCTTCCGAAATCCGGAAATCCAGCAGACTCCTGAGATAGCCCGTCTTTTCATCATCCGCCATCCGGGTGTACTCCCTGTATTTTTCGTAGTTTCCTTCCCGGACAGAACACTGCAGCATATGGATTGTCTGAGGGTTGTACCTGTGGTTTTCGCCTCCGCTCCGCATTTTGTGCCGGCCTGCCGATGTCAGTTCCAGGTCAGCCGAAAGACCCAGCGGATCAAAAGCCCGGCTGTGCTGTTCATCGCAGGCTCTCCCGATGTCCTCCAGGGTAATGCCGCCTACCCGGCTTACGGTTCCTGTAAAGTAAGTGCGGATCACATCCTCTGAAATGCCGAGAGCTTCAAATATCTTGCTTCCCTGATACGACTGGATTGTGGAGATGCCCATCTTGGAGGCGATTTTGACGATGCCGAAAAGAATCGCCTTGTCATAATCCGCCACAGCTGCATAGTAGTCCTTGTCCAGCAGTTCCTCCTGCACAAGCTCCGCGATGGCAGCATGGGCGAGATAAGGGTTGACCGCTGACGCGCCATATCCCAGAAGGGCAGCAAAGTGGTGAACCTCCCTCGGCTCGCCGGACTCCAGAATCAGGGACATGGCCGTACATTTCCTGGTGTCCACCAGATGCTTGTGAACAGCAGCCACTGCCAGAAGCGAAGGAATTGCCACATGGTTCTCGTCCACACCACGATCCGACAGAATCAGGATATTAGCTCCCTGCCGGTAAGCCCTGTCCACCTCCACAAAAAGATGCTGCAGTACCCTTTCCATCGGAGTGCTCTTGTAGAACAGGATGGAAACCTTTGCCACATGGAAGCCCTCCTGATTCATGTTCTGGATTTTCAGCAGATCCAGATCTGTAAGAATCGGATTATTGATTTTCAGCACATGGCAGTTTTCAGGCTTTTCTTCGAGAAGATTCCCGTTTTTGCCAATATAAACGGTTCGGGAAGTTACGATCTCCTCGCGCTGTGCATCGATGGGAGGATTGGTCACCTGGGCAAACAGCTGCTTAAAATAATAGAATAACGGCTGATATGTGCCGGACAGCGCCGCGATCGGCGTATCCACTCCCATGGATCCGATCTGCTCCGTCCCGGTCAGGGCCATCGACAGGATTCCGTCATGGTAGTTTTCCCAGGTGTACCCAAAGGCCTTCTGCAGTTTTTTCTGCTCCTCCGCCGAGAGGGAGGGCACTCTCCGGTTCGGGATTTTCAGCTCGGAAAGCTGCAGCAGATGGCTGTCCAGCCATTCCCCGAAGGGCTTCGCCTTGGCGTACGCTTCCTTGATTTCCGCATCATCGAGGATCCGTTTCTGCCGGGTATCCACAAGGAGCATCTTTCCCGGATGCAGCCTTTCCTTCTTCACGATATGGGCCTCGTCCAGAGGGAGAACCCCAACCTCCGAGGACAGGACCAGCCTTCCGTCATCCATCACATAGTACCGGGAAGGTCTGAGGCCGTTGCGGTCCAGGATCGCCCCCATCACATCCCCGTCCGAAAACAGGATCGAGGCCGGGCCGTCCCACGGCTCCATCATTGTCGCATAATACTGATAAAAGTCCCTCTCCTCCTGGGACAGGGTCTCATTGTGCGCCCAGGGCTCCGGAATCAGGATCATCGCCGCGAGGGGCAGCTCCATCCCGCTCATCATCAGGAATTCGAGTGTATTGTCAAGCATGGCGGAATCAGACCCGCTCTGGGATATCACCGGAAGAACCCGGCTCATGTCTTCTTCGGAAAAGAGCGAAGTATGCATGGTCTCTTCCCGCGCCAGCATCTTGTCCGCGTTCCCTTTGATCGTATTGATCTCTCCGTTGTGCACGATCAGCCGGTTCGGATGAGCCCTGTTCCAGCTGGGCATTGTATTGGTGGAAAACCGTGAATGAACAACCGCAATGGCGGATTCAAAATCCGGATCCATCAGATCCGTGAAGAAGGTGCGCAGCTGTCCCACGAGGAACATTCCTTTGTAGACAATGGTCCGGCAGGAAAACGAGGGCACATAGGTGCTGACGCAGCTCTGTTCAAATTCCCGGCGGATAAGGTAGAGCATACGGTCAAAGTCGATGTCCTGCGCAGCCTGCGGCGGTCTTTCCACAAACACCTGATAAATGTTCGGCATGCATTCCCGGGCTCTCTTTCCCAGCACGGACGGATCTGATTCCACCTTACGCCACCCGAGGATATTCAGGCCGGATTTCCTTGTGATCACCTCGAACATCGACCGGGCCTGCCGCATCTCGAGGTCATTCTGCGGAAAAAAGAACATTCCGACGCCATACTGCCTTTCTTCCGGAAGCAAAATGCCCTGTTCCTTCAGCTTTTTCACAAAAAAGCGGTGGGGGATCTGGGTCAGGATGCCGACCCCGTCGCCGGTTTTCCCCTCTGCATCCTTTCCGGCCCTGTGCTCCAGGTTCTCCACGATTGAGAGCGCATCGTCCACCAGTTTATGGCTTTTGCGGCCCTCCACATCGATGATGGCACCGATCCCGCAGTTATCGTGCTCAAAGGAAGGATCGTACAGTCCTTCCCTCTGTATCTTCTCAAACAGATTTCCCATTCAGACACCTCCGCCCTGGACTTTGCTCAAAAAAAGAGGCACTCCGGGCATGTAACCCGAAGCGCCTTTGCTTCTGAATCAGTATATGTTTTAAAGCATTGTACCCCAGTCTGAAAAAAAAAGCAAATGATTTTTCTTAAGCCATGGCGACCATCTCGTCATCGGTCAGGTTTCTGTCAAAGCGAAGGCCTCTGTCGCAGTTTGCACCGTAGCTGACGGGTTCAATATCGTAGTATTATGACCTCATTTATATCGTGCATATCCGCGGCGTGATTTCCTCCAGCACATCCAGCAGAATCCGGACCGTGTCCAGTGAGGTAAACATGGTTACCCCGTTCTGAATGGCGCACTGCCGGATCTGCACACCGTCTTCATAGTGAATTCCCGAATAGACTGCCCTCGTATTAATGATATAGCTGACATAGCCGGCCCGGATCGAATCCAGAATCTCATGGCTGCCTTCGCTGATCTTTCCGCGGATCCTGGTACGGATGCCATGCCTTTTCAGAAATACTCCGGTTCCCGCGGTCGCTTCTATATTGAAGCCGAGTTCATAAAACCTTCGTATCAGCGGCAGGGCTTCCTCTTTATCTTCATCCGCCAGAGTCACTACCACAGTTCCATATTCCTTCATTTTAATTCCGGAAGCCTGCAGAGCCTTATACAGAGCTCTTTTCAGGCTCCTGTCATATCCGATCGCTTCCCCGGTAGATTTCATCTCCGGAGAAAGACAGGCATCCATGCCGCTCAGTTTGGCAAAAGAAAAGGCAGGAGCTTTCACATACCATCTGTCCCTCCGGATCACGGTCCTTCCTGCATACCCCTGTTCAAAAAGCGAAATTCCAAGCATGATCTTCACCGCAATATCCACAAGCGGAATTCCGGAAGACTTCGACAGAAAAGGAACACTCCTGGAAGCCCTGGGGTTTACCTCAATAATGTACACATTCTCATCCCCGTCGACAATAAACTGAATATTGAACAGTCCGATGATTCCGATCGCCAGTCCAAGCCGTCTCGTATAATCCGCGATCACCTCACAGACCTTCTCTGAAATGGAAAAAGGGGGAAAGACGCTGATACTGTCTCCCGAGTGAACTCCGGTCCTCTCCACCAGCTCCATGATGCCCGGAAGGAACACATCCTTTCCATCACAGACCGCGTCAACCTCCACCTCTTTTCCGACAATGTATTTGTCAACAAGAACCGGCCGCTCTGTATCCACCGCTTCCGCCTGCTCCAGATACCTTCGGAGCATGGATTCATTCGCCGCGATCTCCATCGCCCGTCCTCCCAGGACAAAACTGGGACGTACCAGAACCGGATATCCGATTCCTGCCGCTTCATGGATCCCCTCTTCAATACTGCTTACGGCAGCACCCTCCGGGTGAGGAATCCCCGTTCTTACCAGAACCTGTTCAAAAGCATCCCGGTCCTCCGCCGCGGATATCGCCTCCGGGGATACCCCGATGATCCGTACTCCTCTCTTCGAGAGAGGCTCCGCCAGGTTGACCGCTGTCTGTCCGCCGAGAGACGTGATCACCCCCACTGGCTTCTCCAGATTCACAATGTTCATCACATCCTCCACAGTCAGCGGTTCGAAATACAGTTTGTCCGCAGCAGTATAGTCGGTAGAGACCGTCTCCGGGTTGTTGTTGATAACAATCGCTTCATATCCAAGGTCATGGATCATTTTCACTGCATGTACTGTCGAATAGTCAAATTCCACGCCCTGGCCGATCCGGATGGGGCCGGACCCCAGGACGATGATCTTCCGGTTCGGCGAAACGATGGATTCGTTCTCTTCTTCATAGGTAGAATAAAAATACGGCACATAGCTTTTGAATTCGCTCGCGCAGGTGTCGATCATCTTGTAGACCGGAAAGATTCCGTATTCTCTGCGCATTTTCCAGACATCGTCCTCGGTGCAGCCGGTCAGTTCTGCGATATACGAGTCCGAAAAGCCCATCCGTTTAGCTTCGTACAGAAGCTCTTTCCCGATCATCCCTGCAGCTTTTCCTTCGGTTTGCTGAAGATGACCCTGCCAGGCGGCTTCCGTTCGTCTTTCCGCCGCTTCCTTTTCCAGCTTCTTCTCGAATTCCACTATTTTCCAAATCGCATCGAGAAAATACAGATCGATCCGCGTCCGGGAATAGATAACCTGCGGATCAATCCCAAGCCATAAAAGCTCCGAGATCGCGTAGATCCTGTCATCTGTCCCCTCTTCTATATATTTCAGCAGCTTTTGAACTGCTTCCTTCCGGTTTTCGGGATCCGGTTTATCCGAAAGCGTCTTTACATCGAATTTGACGAGATGAATATGATTCTTGCCATCCTCCAGAGAACGGATCGCTTTCAGAAGGCTCTCTTCCATCGTCCTTCCGATGCTCATGGTCTCACCCGTCGCTTTCATCTGGGTGGAAAGAACGTTTGATGCAAGGGTGAACTTGTCAAAAGGAAACCTTGGCATCTTTGTCACTACATAATCCAGAGCCGGTTCAAAGCAGGCAGGCGTGTTCGCCAGCCGGATCTCCTCCAGATTCATCCCAACGGCGATCTTTGCGGAAACCCGCGCGATCGGATAACCCGTGGCCTTCGATGCCAAGGCTGAAGAACGGGATACCCGGGGATTGACTTCGATCACATAATAATCGAAAGATTCCGGATCCAGGGCGAACTGGACATTGCAGCCGCCTTTCACCTGCAGAGCGCGGATGATCCGGATGGCGCTGTCCCGGAGCATCTGGTATTCCTTGTTGGTAAGGGTCTGGCTCGGAGCGACTACGATGGAATCGCCTGTATGGATCCCCACCGGATCCAGATTCTCCATATTACAGACGGTGACCACGGTGTCATTCGCATCCCGAATCACTTCGTACTCGATCTCTTTGTATCCTCGGATGCTTTTTTCCACCAGCACCTGATGAACCGGCGACAGTCCCAGCGCAATGCGCATTCGCTCCTGCATCTCTTCTTCATTCTCAGCAAAACCGCCCCCCGTACCGCCCAGTGTGAAGGCAGGCCTGAGAATCACCGGATAGCCGATCTCTGCAGCTGCATTCAGGCCTTCCTCCACAGATGTCGTGATTGCAGAAGGCACTACCGGTTCCCCGAGTTCCTCACACAGTTCCTTGAACTGTTCCCTGTCTTCAGCCCGCCGGATACTGGAAGCATCGGTTCCCAGAAGCTCGATCTCACATTCATCAAGTACTCCTTTGTCGTACAATTCCAGAGAAAGATTCAGTCCGGTCTGGCCTCCGATCCCGGGTACAACGGCGTCCGGTCTTTCATAGCGGCAGATCCTGGCCATGTATTCCAGGGTCAGCGGTTCCATATATACCTTGTCCGCGATGGAATGGTCCGTCATGATGGTGGCCGGGTTCGAATTGGCCAGAATCACTTCGTATCCTTCTTCCTTCAGCGCCAGGCAGGCCTGGGTTCCGGCATAGTCAAATTCCGCTGCCTGTCCAATCACGATCGGACCGGAACCGATGACCATCACTTTTCTGATATCTGTTCTTTTCGGCATATATTCCCTCCGGATTTATTCTGCGTTTTTACAGTTCAGTTTTTTCACAGATTACGGACTGTTCCATTCGCCAAAAGAAAGCCTGTGGGGGGTCAGGATTATCGGCGCTGTAATCATCATCTCTGTAAAAGCCCCGAACAGCTGCATTGTATCCTGCGGTCCCGGAGCGCTTTCCGGATGGAACTGTACCGAAACCACCGCATCCTCTTCGCTGTAAAGCCCCTCGATCGTCTGATCCAGAAGATTAATATGAGAAACCGAAAGACCCGTTCCTGAAAGACTCCCTTCGTCCACCGCATAACTGTGGTTCTGACTGGTAATACAGATCCGGCCGGTCCGCAGGTCCTTCACCGGATGATTGCCTCCGCGGTGCCCGAATGACAGCTTATAGGTTTTGGCTCCGTATGCCAGCGCAATCAGCTGATGACCCAGGCAGATCCCGAAAACAGCGCATTTCCCGATGATCTTCCGTAATGTCCGGATCACCTCCGGAACATCCGCGGGATCTCCAGGTCCGTTAGATACGAGCACTCCGTCCGGGGAAAGTGCCAGAATCTCTTCATACCCCGTATCATAAGGTACAACAGTCACATTACACCTGCTGTGGTTCAGCATCCGGACGATATTCGCCTTCATCCCGCAGTCAATGACCACCACAGTAAAGCGGGGATTGGAGGTACGGCTGTACCATTTTTTCGGGCAGCTGCATCGGCGTACCGCATCATGAGGGACCGGCGTTTTCCGGATAATCTCCAATCCATCCGGTACAGTCATATCTGTTCCCGTGACCAGTCCTCTCCTGGAGCCATAATCCCGGATGCTGCGCACCAGTCTCCGGGTATCCACGGCGCTGATCCCCGGAATATCATTCTCCTCCAGCAATTCTTTAACGGAACGGGTGGATCGGAAGTTGGAAGGATTTGTGCAAAGATCCCGCACGATCAGAGCGGAGGGCGATATCCTCTTGCTCTCGAAATCTTCATCTGCTATCCCGTAATTCCCGATCAGGGGATAAGACATTACCACTGCCTGATCGGTGTAGGACGGATCGGAAAGGATCTCCTGATATCCTGTCATCGAAGTGTTGAAAACCACTTCACACACCGTGTCCTTCCTGGAACCGAATCCGGTTCCGTAATATTCACTTCCGTCCTCCAGGATCAGTTTTCTGTCATTTTTCATCTTTCTCACCACGAAAAAAGGCACTTCGGGTGTGTAAACCCGAAGCGCCTTTGCTTCAAATCATCATGTATTTTAAAGCATTGTACTCCTGTCTTTATGAATTTGCAAGTTTTTTTACTCCACATCCTGGAGCGCTTCGTAATTCTCCTCCCCGGTCCGGATCTTGACTACACGGCTGACCGGATAGACGAAAATCTTTCCGTCTCCGATGTGTCCTGTGTACAGGGCTTTCTTCGCTGCTTCGACAACCGCATCCACCGGGATCGCGCTGACCACGACCTCCAGCTTCACCTTCGGAAGAAGCGTCGCATCGATTTCGACTCCTCTGTACCTTTCACCGGCACCTTTCTGGATTCCGCAGCCCATGACCTGAGTGACGGTCATTCCCGTCACACCCAGCTCGTTCAGTGCTTTCCGGAGCGTATCATAGCGGGACAGCTTCGCCACAATCACGATCTTGTTGATTCCTGATGTACTTCCAGGAATCGGAACCATATCTTCCCTGATCACCGGGACTGCCGCTTTCCTTTTAGCCTCGGATGCTTCCTCATAGCTGTCGGCACCAAGATTCGTATTCTCGTTTACTCCCATCGTCATAGTGTTAGCAATATCCATAATGGAGAAGCCTGCATATGCAGAGGGCAGACCATGCTCGGTCGAATCCAGACCGGTAATCTCTTCTTCCTCCGTGACCCGGAGGCCGATGGTTTTCTTTATGATGGTAAAGGCGATCACGATCGTCACGACCGTCCATCCTGCCGTCACAAGCATTCCCACGACCTGTTTTCCCAACTGCGCAGGACCGCCCCCATAGAACAGGCCTTCCTGAATGCCGGCCACGGCAAATCCGGGAGCCGTTTCTGTCGCAAAAAGTCCGACCGCAAGGGTTCCCCAGATTCCGTTAAACATGTGTACTGCCACAGCCCCGACAGGATCATCCACATGCGTCACATTGTCGTTAAACCACACGCCAAATACAACCAGAAGGCCCGAAACCGCGCCAATGACAGCCGATCCTGCACAGTCAGCCACGTCACAGGGAGCTGTTATAGCGACCAGTCCGGCCAGAGAGGCATTCAGGCACATTGAAACATCCGGTTTGCCGTACATGATCCATGTGAAGATCATACATACGACCGTAGCCACCGCCGGTGCCACCGTTGTCGTCAGGAATACGGAGCCCAGGGTCGGTACATCCGTAGCTGCCGCACCGTTGAAGCCATACCAGCCGAGCCACAGGATGAACACGCCGAGGGCGGCAATGACCAGGTTGTGCCCCGGGAACGCATTGACCTTCGTGACTTTCCCGCTTTTGTCCTTCTCAAATTTTCCGATCCTGGGTCCAAGCATCCATGCTCCGATGAAGGCACAGATTCCTCCGACCATATGGATGCAGTTGGAACCGGCATAATCATGGAAACCCCACTGAGCAAGGAATCCGCCGCCCCAGGTCCAGTGTGCCTCAATGGGATAGATAACGGCTGAGATCACGGCCGAATACACACAGTAGCTGGAGAACTTTGTCCGCTCTGCCATCGATCCGGATACGATCGTCGCTGTCGTTGCGCAGAACACCAGGTTGAATACAAAAGCGGAATAGTCAAAATTGCCGTACTGTGTGAAAACATCAAAGCTGAAGCCGCCGGCAAATCCCTTCAGAATGTTCGGCCCCAGCATCAGGGATGCACCGCAGATAAACCACATTACAGTTCCGATACAGAAATCCATCAGGTTCTTCATGATAATGTTTCCTGCATTTTTTGCCCTGGTGAAGCCGGCCTCGCACATTGCAAATCCCGCCTGCATCCAGAATACAAAGGCAGCTCCGATCAGAAACCACACACTGAAGATTTCTCCATCCATGAATTCCATAATCTCTTTTGTCATGTCCATACCTCCTGTCACAACGAAAGGCCACCCCGCCGCGTTTACCACGCCATTGTGGGATGACCTTTCTGACTGATTATGTATAACTGTTGTAACTGTTCAGAACAGCTGCGATTATGTTTGATTTTTCGGACCAGACGCGTAAAAACGTCAATACACCGAAAACAGCAGCTTTCCGTAGCTCGGGAAGGGCCAGCATTTTTCGGAGGTCAGCATTTCGGCTTCGTCCACATATTTCCGCAGATCCTCCATCTTCGGGAGCACATCGTCCCGGATCGCCCCGGATGTGCGGATGATATCCTCGTATCCCTTCAGCTCCTGCAGCGCAGCCTCCAGAATCTCCGTCTTTTCCAGTATGATATCGGTCAGGGATGAGAGCCGCTCCATCGTTGAAATCTCGTAGTTGCATTTCACATGATCGCTGACAGATTTCATCAGGGATGTGGTCCGGGCCAGACTGTAGAGGTAACCTTCAATGGCCGGCAGATAGTTCTTGCGGACCATATCCACCATGGTATGTCCCTCGATATTTACCGTCTTGCAGTAGTTCTCCAGCATAATTTCGCAGCGGGAGTGGAGCTCGGAATCGGTAAAGACCCTGTGGGCCTTCAGCATTTCCGCATTCTTCTCATCCAGCAGGTGCGGCATCGCATCCGCCGTGGTCTTCAGGTTCGAAAGCCCCCGGACTTCCGTCGCCTCCTTCACCCACTCTTCGCCGTATCCGTTCCCGTTAAAGAGAATTCTCTCATGGGCTTTGATCGTCTCCCTGATCAATTCGTGCAGTTCATCCTCAAAGTTCTCCGCCTGTTCCAGCCTGTCCGCGTACTGCTTCAGGCTCTCCGCGACCGCCGCGTTCAGCATAATGTTGCAGCAGGCAATGCTGTTGGAGGAGCCGAGGGAGCGGAACTCAAACTTGTTGCCGGTAAAGGCAAAGGGTGAAGTACGGTTCCGGTCTGTGTTGTCCCGGGAGAAGCGGGGAAGCGAATGTACTCCAAGCTTCATGATGACCTTTTCGGTTCCTTCGTAGGCCGTATCCGTCTTGATGGCTTCCAGAATCGCTGTCAGTTCATCGCCTAAAAATACCGAGATAATAGCCGGCGGCGCTTCGTTGGCTCCCAGACGGTGGTCGTTTCCGGCCGTCGCCACCGAGAGACGCAGCAGATCCTGGTAATCATCCACCGCCTGCACAACCGCGCACAGGAACAGCAGGAACTGGGCATTCTCATAGGGTGTCTCACCGGGAGACAGAAGGTTCACACCGGTGTCTGTGGCCATCGACCAGTTGTTGTGCTTTCCGGAGCCGTTTACTCCCGCAAAGGGCTTCTCGTGAAGCAGGCAGACCATGCCGTGCTTCCGGGCGACCTTCTGCATGATCTCCATGGTCAGCTGGTTGTTGTCGGTAGCCACGTTCGTGGTGGAGAAGATCGGAGCCAGCTCATGCTGGGCCGGAGCTACCTCGTTGTGCTCGGTCTTGGCCAGGATTCCCAGCTTCCAGAGCTCGTTGTTCAGATCCTCCATAAAGGCTGTGACCCGGGGCTTGATCACTCCGAAATAGTGATCATCCAGCTCCTGCCCTTTGGGCGGCAGCGCCCCGAACAATGTCCGTCCGGTGTACACCAGATCCGGCCGTTTCTCAAACATTTCCTTGTCGATCAGGAAGTACTCCTGCTCCGGTCCCACACTGGTGCGGACATATTTCACTTCTTTTCCGAACAGCTTCAGGACTCTTCTCGCCTGCCTGTCCAGTGCCTGCATCGAACGAAGCAGCGGCGTCTTTTTATCGAGCGCATCGCCCGAGTAGGAGCAGAAGGCTGTCGGGATACAGAGGGTATGATCCTTGATAAAAGCGTAGGAGGTCGGGTCCCAGGCCGTATAGCCGCGTGCTTCGAAGGTTGCCCGCAGTCCTCCTGACGGGAAGGAGGAGGCATCCGGCTCGCCCTTTATCAGCTCCTTGCCCGAAAACTCCATGATCACGCCGCCGTCCGGAGACGGAGTGATAAAGCTGTCATGCTTTTCCGCCGTGACACCGGTCAGAGGCTGAAACCAGTGGGTAAAATGCGTAGCTCCCCGTTCTACCGCCCAGTCCCGCATCTCAGTGGCAACTGCCTCGGCTACTTCGTTCTCCAGACGGGCATTCTCATCGATCGTCTTCCGCAGGGAATGGTAGACCTTCGCGGACAGACGTGCCCGCATCTCCCTGTCGTCAAACACCATTGATCCAAATAATTCCGGTACACTTTCCTTTTTCATGATTCATCCTCCTTGTAAAAGCAGAAAGGCGCCCCGGTCTTTAAAACCAGGACGCCATTGTCCATTTTTCCTATATGGTATGATTATTCTCAGCCTTCGATCACTTTCCGCTGTCCCCGTAATTGGAGAGGACTCTCGCTGAAGGATCTGTCACATTGCAGCCCTCCCAGCTCCGGTTCGGCATCCAGAAATCCGCCACCATCTCCGACTGGCCGGGATAGTACTTTTCAAAAATATCCCGGTACAAAAGGGATTCCTTCGTGAACGGCCTTGCGTGATTGTATTTTAAGATCCCCGCTTCATACTCTGCATCGGTATAACAGCTCTCTGCGTACTCTGCCAGATCATCCTTCAGGGAATGTCCCACCGCGTCGGAGAAAGCCGCCTTCTCTCTCCACAGGATGCTGTCCGGGATCAGTTCATCCTCTTCAAAGGCACGGCGCAGCAGATATTTGCCCTTCCCATACCTGTTCAGCTTTTTCTCCGGATCGACTGCCATGCAGTAAGAAGCAAAGTCCAGGTCTCCGAAAGGAACCCTCGCTTCCAGGGAGTTCACACTGATGCAGCGGTCCGCCCGGAGAACGTCGTACATGTGGATCTCCCGGATCCGCTTTTCGGCTTCCTTCTGGAACTCCTCCGCGTCCGGAGCAAAATCGGTATATTTGTACCCGAAGATCTCGTCTGAAATTTCCCCGGTCAGAATCACCCGGACATCCGACTGCTCATGGATCGCCCTGCACACAAGGTACATGCCGATCGAGGCCCGGATCGTCGTGATATCGTAGGTCCCCAGGGCTTCGATCACCGGCTCCAGCGCATTTATCACATCCTCCTTTGTGATGATCACTTCATGATGGTCGGAATGAATATAATCCGCGACTTCCCTCGCATACTTGAGGTCTATGGCATCGATGTCCATCCCGATCGCCCAGGTTTGAAGCGGCCGGTCAAGCAGGTGGGCGGCGATCCCGCATACCAGAGAGGAATCCAGCCCTCCGGACAGCAGGAATCCTACCGGGGTATCCGAATCCAGCCTCTTTTTTACACCATCGATCAGAAGATCGTGTATCCGGCAGAATATTTCCTCCAAATTGTCTTCGTTATATTTCGTGACTTCCGAAAGATCCCGGTATTTCACAAAAACACCATCCCGGAAGTAATGTCCCGGGGGAAAAGGATCAATCTTTTCCACCAGGGAAACCAGATTTTTCGGCTCCGAAGCGAACACAAAGGTTCCATCCTCCCGGATTCCGTAGTACAGAGGACGTATCCCGATCGGGTCTCTCGCCGCAATCCAGCTGTCTTTCCGTCTGTCATACAGAATCATGGCGAACTCCGCATCCAGCATCCGGAACATGTCTGTCCCGTATTCCCTGTACATCGCAGGGAGGATCTCGCAGTCCGAATCACTGATAAAGGAGTATCCCTTCGCCTGAAGCTCCTCCTTTATCGTCCGGAATCCATAAATCTCACCGTTGCATACCAGAAGAATCTCACTTTCCTCCGGCATTTTCCTCTGCTCCGGCGCATCTGTATCCCCGTCAAATCGGAGTGTGCGCATACCGGCGCAGGTGAACGGCTGCATTCCCTCCTCCGTCAGTCCCATGATGGAAAGGCGGTTAAACCCCAGATATCCATTCCCCGTATTGACAATCCGGGCAGCATCCGGACCTCGCGAGCGGGTTCTCCGGAGCGCGCTGCTGATATCCTCATAACTTCCGCCTGATCCGCAGTATCCTAAAACAGAGCACATACGCACACCTCCTCAACGCACAAAGGCGCCCTGGATCTGAAATCCAAGACGCCTTTGTCTTTATGGGTGTGAATTATAATTCCTGTTACGCGGAATGTCAAGAATTTTTTTAAAGCACCTTGTTCAGGAAGTCGATCGTTCTCGCTTCCTTCGGGTTGTTGATCAGCTCAAGAGGCGGCCCCTGCTCCACGATATAGCCGCCGTCCATAAATATGACGCGGTCGGCCACCTCGCGCGCAAAGCCGATTTCGTGGGTCACGATCACCATCGTCATGCCGTCGGCTGCCAGCTGCTTCATAACCTGCAGAACCTCCCCGACCATCTCCGGGTCGAGGGCGCTGGTCGGCTCGTCAAAGAGCATAATATCCGGGTTCATGCAGAGAGCCCTGGCAATCGCCACCCTCTGCTTCTGGCCGCCCGAAAGCTGGGCCGGATAGGCCTGCGCCTTATCCTCCATCCCGACCTTCCGGAGCATCTCCATCGCGTTCTTCTCCGCCTGAGCCTTGTCGGCCTTTTTTAAATCCACCGGAGCCAGCATAAGATTGCGGAGCACATTCATATTGTTGAACAGGTTAAAGTGCTGGAACACCATGCCGACGCGCTCCCGCACCTTGTTGATGTCCACCTTCGGATCGGTGATCAGGTTTCCATCAACGGTGATCTCGCCGTCCGTTACCTCCTCCAACTGATTCATGCAGCGGAGAAAGGTCGATTTTCCGCTCCCGGAGGGACCGATTATTACAACAACCTCTCCCTCCGTGATGTCGAGGGAGATATCCTTCAGGACCTCCAGCTTTCCGAAATTCTTTTTCAGATGAGACACATGGATCTTGATATTCGGGTTAGAATCTGCCACGGTTCAGCCTCCTCTCCAGCATCTTTGCCAGCCTGGACAGAATTGTGATGATAATCAGGTACATGATGCCGACAATAATCCAGGTCTGGAAGGACATAAAGGTATTGGCCACCACGTTCTTGGCAGTGTTGACCAGTTCCGGGAAACCGATAACGGACAGAATGGAGGTGTCCTTCAGAGTGATGATGAACTGATTGATAATGCTCGGTATCATCGTGCGGATCGCCTGCGGAAGAACGACACGCTGCATGGCTCTCCAGTAGGGGAGGCCAAGGCTCCGGGCCGCTTCCATCTGGCCGATATCCACCGACTGGATACCGGCCCGGATGATCTCGGCCATATAGGCGCCGCAGTTCAGGGCAAGACATATGGTTCCTGCCTGAAGCGCCGAGAGGGTTACATTCATTCCCGCAAGAGTGTTCAGTCCGTAGGGGAGACCGAAATAGATAAAATATGCCAGAACAATCATTGGCACGCCCCGTATCACATCCACGAAAATCTGGGCGATGATATTGCAGGCTTTGTTTTTCAGCACGCTGAGTATACCGAAAATCATACCCAGAATGCAGGCGAAAAACAGGCCCGAGAGAGCCAGGAGCAGGGTCTGCCCCATCGCCCGCAAAAGAAGCGCACCATAACTGTTCAGGATTCGAAGCATTTTTGTTTACACCCTTTCCGTCGATTATTCAGCGTCGCCCTTCATTGCGGCTGCTGATGCTGCTGCTGTATCCTCGCCAAGATATTTGGCAACGATCTCTTCATAAGTACCGTTCTCAACGATGTCTGCAAGGCCGGCGTTGAACAGATCGATAAGCTCCTGTCCTTCCTCGTTGAATACGGCAAAGCCATAGGGAGCGCCGTCATTTGCGGTGTCCTCCAGAACCTTTAACGGAAGACCGCCGTCCTGAATGGAGGAAGCCATGATCGGGGTATCCTCGAAGCAGCTGACAACCTGGCCGCCTACGACTGCCTGGTACATGGTCGGAGAATCCTCAAAATAGGTGATCTCAAAGCCGTATTCATCCTTGAGGCTCTCTGCATAGGAAGCGCCCTGGGTTCCGGTCTTGACGCCGACTGTCTTGCCTTCCAGATCCTCAAATCCTGCAATATCGGAGTCATCCTTGACGGTCATGGACTGTGTCGCGTTGAAATATCCGTCGGAGAAAATCCATCCGCTCTCTTTTCTCTCATCTGTGATGGAAGCGCCGGCGATCATGCCGTCTGCCTGCTTTGCCTGGCAGGCTGCGATTGCGGAATCCCATCCAAGGCTGTTGAGATCATAGGTGAATCCCTGATCCTCTGCGATAGCTGCAAGAATATCGACATCGATGCCGACAAAGTCGCCGTTGGTGTCGGTGTACTCGAAAGGTTTGAATACCGTATCGGTAGCGATTGTGAAATGCTTTGCTTCATCCTCCGCCAGAACCGGCAGAGCCATGGAAGAGATCATTACACCTGTAAGCAGCATAGCCATCATTTTTTTCATTTTTCCACACTCCTTTTTAATAATTCGAAACTGTTCAGCACCCATTCATTCCTCATTCGGGCGGTCAGAGACGCTGAGCAATTTAAAAAAGGCGCAGGCATCTGATGCCAACGCCCGTTTACCGGTTCCTATCGTAACACAGGCACAACGCCTCTGTCAATACATTAACTTGTTAAAGTGCCGTCAGCATTGCTGTTGCAAGCGCAAAAAAAAGCCATTTCGTCGACCTGCGGTTCATCTCTTCCATCATCCTTCCACTGTAATCCTCAGCACGCTGCACGCCGGCACCGTAAAGGAAAGGCCGTCTTCCGAAAGCTTCACCTCGTACGCCTCCGTGTGCACCGCATCCGGATCGTCAAAGGTGTTTTTCGCATGCATCTCTCCGCGCAGAATCTCCGCCGAAGCCTTCTTTCCGTCAAATCCGGCGATGGAGGTCTCCACAAAACAATCCTCTGTAATGGACAGGTTTCCGATGGTGATCTGGAGTCTTCCCTCGCTGTCAACCGAAGCCGACTCGGACAGGTTCGGAACCATGAACTGCTCTTCCTCCCCGATCTGCTTTGTCTCGATGTGGCTCTCGACAAGGCTCGCGTCCTGATGGTTTTTAAAGAGGTTGAACACATGCCAGGTCGGCGTCTTCACCATCTTTGCGCCTTCCGTCAGGATAACCGACTGCAGTACATTCACCATCTGTGCGATGCATGTCATCTTTACGCGGTCGCTGTGCTTGTTGAAAATGTTCAGGTTGATGCAGGCCACCAGGGCGTCGCGCATGGTGTTCTGCTGGTACAGGAATCCCGGATTGGTGCCGGGCTCCACGTCGAACCAGGTTCCCCACTCGTCCACGATCATGCCAAGCTTCTTTTCAGGATCGTACTGATCCATGATCGCTCCGTGCATTCTGATCAGCTCTTCCATGTACGCTGCTTTCGCCAGCGTCATGTACCAGGTCTTCTCGTCAAACTCCGTCGCGCTTCCCTTATGATCCCATCCGCCCGGATGCGTATAATAATGAAGCGAAAGCCCGTCCGCGTGTCCGTGGAAGCGAGGCTCACAATGGCGGAACAGCGTTTTCAGGACACCCTCGGTCCACTCGGTGTCATCGATATTCGCGCCGCAGGCGATCTTACGGATCAGCTCTGGGGTGTCGATGTTCTCCTCCGTGTCCATCGAGGCATTGTACTGGCGGACATAGGTCTGGTATCTGCGGTACTCATTCGCGTAAAACTCCGGCGTCATATTTCCGCCGCAGCCCCAGTTTTCGTTTCCGACTCCGAAAAAGTCCACCTTCCAGGGTTCCGGATGACCGTTCTTTGCCCGGAGATCCGCCATCGGGGAAACACCCTCGAATGTCATGTACTCGATCCACTCGGACATCTCCTGCACCGTGCCGCTCCCCAGGTTTCCGTTTACATATGTTTCACAGCCAAGCTGGCGGCAGAGCTCCATAAACTCATGTGTTCCGAAGCTGTTGTCCTCCACGACACCGCCCCAGTGGGTGTTGATCATCCTTTTGCGGTTCTCCTTCGGGCCGATTCCGTCCTTCCAGTGATACTCATCCGCAAAGCACCCGCCCGGCCAGCGGAGTACCGGAACTTTGATTTCCTTCAGGGCTTCCACCACATCGGTGCGCATGCCGTTCACATTCGGAATCTCCGAATCCTCACCGACATAGAGCCCCTCGTAGATACAGCGGCCCAGATGTTCCGAAAAGTGCCCGTAAATCTCCTTGTTGATCTTAGAGATTCTGTTTCCTGCATTGATATAGTATTTCGCCATGATAATTAAAACCCTCCCTTATCTCCTCAGATACTCCGCTGACACCGGGAATTCAAAATACGTGTCCGGATAGGGTTCGTTTTCGAGCATGAAGTGCCACCATTCACAGTCGATGGGACGGAATCCGCACCGCATCATGACCTTCTGCAGCAGCATCCGGTTCTCATACTGCTCTTCCGTAATTCCTCTGTAATCGGGATGGGATACTTCGCTGAACAGGTCGAAGGGGCTTCCCATATCGACTTCCTTCCCTGTTTTCATATTCAGAAGCGTGAGATCCACTGCGCTTCCCCGGCTGTGACTGGACTGCTTCGCGATATATCCCTTCCGGAACAGCTCCTGCTTTTCCAGATCCGGATAAAAGTAAGGCTTCATGCGGATATCCTGGTCCTCGATCCCCCACAGCACAAAGTGCTTTACGGCACATGCCGGACGATAGGCATCGAATATCTTCAGCCGGTATCCCTGAACAAAGAGTTCGCCGGCCGCCGCCTTCAGGGCCCGCGCGGCTTCTTTGGTAAGCAGGGCGCACGGATCTTCATACCCGTCGATCCGCTCACCGATAAAGTTGTAGGTCGAGTGATAGCGGATCTCCTGAATGATATTCGGAAGGAAATCCGCAAGTACGACAAAGCCTGACGGATCCATGGTTTCTGTCTTGTAATCTGCTCTCATCTTCTTACTGATCTCCTTTCCGATGGTGGGGCTGTCGCAATATATATTTCGGCAGCCTCCTTCTTCCTCTAACTCTGTGCATGCGAGGCGGTTGGCTTTGACCGGACGTAAAGATCGCAACAAACACAATTCTTTACGTCCATCCGGCTTGTGTTTGCAGGCGTGCGGACGTAAATATTTGCATCATTCGTAATATTTACGTCCGCGCACCACCATCAGCCTCCTCTGCGGACGTAAAGATC
>CAMOXX010000013.1 GCA_946629475.1 uncultured Blautia sp.
CTGCAGCGATTTCCTTGACGGAGTAACCGAGCAGTTCCTTCATCTCGAATGCCTGCTCAATGTGGGGATCTTCAGAGTCCATCACCGATTTGATGCTTTCATACTCAGATTTGGCAATGGAACGCTCCTCGGGAGAAGCTGCCTCAGCCTGTTCAAAACCGGTTTCAATGAGCTCGTCCCAGCTGATGACGGGAACCTGCTTGCTATCCCTATATGGGCAGGAGGCGCAGGGCGTCGTGTCGGGGCACCGGATAAACGGCTTCCTTTTGCCAGGAATCCAGCATCTCGTAGCGGCATAACCGCGAGAATGCTGTGTGTTCAGGCTTGCCCACATGTACTCAGCAAGAGCACGGCTTTCGACTTTCATAAAGAACACCGTCACCCGTTCGCTGCCGCGGAAATTGAGCGTCCGGCAATCTTGCCAAGAAATGTGGTAGTTGTCGAGATCCTGCTGATCCCGGATTTGAATCGGCGCGTCGTAGAGAATCGTGCCATCCGCGCCGATGCTCGTGTTATGCTTGAATTCGGCCTCAAGCTTGCCCTTTTTTGTTTTTGCCATCTAGATTTCCTCGTCTCTTTCCGAAACGGGGAGAATCCATATGGCTCGCCAGTGTTTTCCTCATGGTCACCTCTCGGGGTTGTCCCCGTCTCTTTGTCGGTGACCAGCGGTGCATGACGCTGGACGTGTTGGTTTTCTGCCACCTGCATTGGCCATGCACACACATTCCGGCCGGTCAATGCGCGCCGCCGCAGGTGATGGGTTGGGTTAGTCTCTGGTGTCTGCCTCTATGGCGTAGAGCTCGCTGAAGACTGCGGGATAGTCGCTGGGCCTCAGCTTCTCGATGCTGGATGCACCGTATCGCCTGAGAATGCTTTCCACTGTTCCCCAGCCGGTTTGCCGTGCCACCAATGTGGCAGTTTCCTGGATGTTGCAGAGCCAGTTTTCTTTGTCGGTGGTTGTCATTTCTGCTTCTTTCCGACTCAGCCTTGGCCTTCGGCTGAATCAAGGGATTGTGGGTCTCAACTCACTGCCGTCATTTTATCTATTCCAGTTTCAAAAGGACATTGAGCAGACTTGGAACAAACTTGGATTTGACTTGGACGCTCGAAAAAGAGAAAACGGCCTCGGAGTTCTCAAAGTCAGCGTTAGAGAATTCCGAGGCCGTATTGTGAAAATCACATTTTCATGATATAATATTTTATAATGTGCATTTTACCCTTAATTACAGAGGCAATTCTGGGGACGGAGGCGTATCTATGACGTACAGTTATAATAAGCTCTGGAAGTTGTTGATCGATAAAAATATGATGAAAAAGGATCTTATGGCCATCACAAAAATCAACTCGTCTACCATTGCAAAGATGGGACGAGGTGAAGCCGTGAGCTTAGATGTGTTAGGAAGAATTTGTGAAAAACTGGATTGCAACGTAGGAGATCTCGTCGATTTTGTTAGGAATGAAGATTGATTCGAGAAAGGAGGGCGTACTCGTGGTGCTTTGTTTTGCGGCGCTGGTTAAAGTGCTGAAGTTTTGCACAAAACCTAAAGTTACCAACAAAGTCCTCTGTGGTGCTGTCATAAAAACAATTGACGACTACTATGGCGATCTTCTCGAGGTTGACGATAGCAAAGTGAGCCGTCTACTTTCTTGCACGGACAATTTATCACCAGCAGATGTCGTAGAACCAGCACGGTCTGTCAAACCAGCACATGTGGCCGCGGGCATGAACAAATACGTTCTGCCGCTCTTGGCCCCCGAAAGGCTCCCTCTCGCCATGCTCGCCTTGCAGGACATGGCACTTAAAAGCATCAGTGAAGATGAAAGTAAAATCGGCCGCATAAGTCGTAGCGACCTCATGCTGATGATCTCCTTTAATCCGGCAGAGTTTTTGACCGATGTCCTCCTATATACCGCCATCGAGGTTGAAAACAAAATCGGGAGTGACACAATCGGCGAAGTAACAAGGGAGTATGTCGACAGTTTTGAAGCATATAGAGATCGCATTCGTATTGAATCAACAGTCATCGTTGAAGCCGAAGAACTGGAATGTACACTGAAGGATAGCGATTTTGATGCGGTCTTTCGTGAAGTAGATCACGGCGAGGCTCTGGGCCTGAAGAATAAGAGTGGAATCAGCCTCTATTATCTGGACATCTCTGCTTCCGCTTTCGATTACATGGCTTTAAACGAGTACCTCTTTGATAGCGTTGGAATGTATGTTTATTCCAGAACGCAGATACAGGATTTTTACGACAAGAAAAAAGTAAGAAGTATGGGTGCAAAAGCGCTTCGGCTTATGAAGGCTAATGGACGGCCTGACGAAAAAGGTACCGGTAATGAGTTGGGAGAAATGCTTCTTTTCGCTTTCATGGAAGAAGGCTTACATGCGCCCAAACTACTCAGCAAAGTTGAGATCAGTACATCTGCCAGCCGTTTCAACAGCAAGAGTGACTGCGTTCACCTTCTCAAGCGCAAGGTAAATGGAGAAACCAATTTCCAGCTGGTATTTGGGGCTTCCAGTATCAGCGGAGAAATCCGTGATGGTATAGACGCTGCGTTTGATGTGCTTGCCGCAATAAAAACCGGAAAAGTAACCGAGCGGCAGATGGTCGACAGCACCTTGCTCAACCACACCTATGATGATGAAACGACTGCGTGGTTGCGGCAGATTCTCGTGCCGAGCAAAGCCCGTCACGCTGCTCCTGATATGGCTTTTGGTGTGTTCATTGGGTATTCCTTAAATGTAACGGCGGATGACAATGATACATTCCGGCGTGAAGCCGTAAAAAAGATGGAGGCCGATATTAAGGCTGCGATCCCCTACATTGAGCAGAAAGCTGCAGAATTGAACTTGGGTATGCATTCATACTATTTCTATTTTCTGCCGTTCAATGATGCAGAAAAGGACAAAAAACAGATCATGGATGAACTGTTGCTGGGAGGTGTAGAGGATGCCTGAAACCGCCACCTCTCTTGGACACGCTATTTTCTCTGGGATTGAAAAAGATGAATACCTAAATGAGATCTATGATGCGCTCCTCCATAATTACTTCTTGAAGCTGTTCCAGATTGAAGGAACGGGCCGCAAGGAAGTTGACACCGAGGATGCGCTCCGGTTCGCGGATCTTCTATCTAAATCCACGGGAACGGATCATTCTGAACAGCATCGCTCATTGGCGCAGGAGCTTATCACACTGTTAGCTGCAACTGACCCTGCCGATGACCAGATTCAGTATGTGATGGGTTCTGTATTATCGAATACCAGCAACTACCTCGGACTCCAGCATAGCGTACCGGGCTTTACGGAAGTAAATGTTTTTGACAAATTGGCTGAGGAGATATCAAAGGATTATCTTCGCATACCATCTGAAAAGGACAGCTACTTCTTGCGCTCTCAAAAAGCTGTATTTGATCATATGGCAGAAGATCCTTATTTCAGCTATTCTGGGCCGACGTCCATGGGAAAGTCATTCGTAATGAGGACATTCATCCGTGAGCAGATAAAGAAAAGCCCGGATAAGAATTACGCGATCATTGTTCCTACAAAAGCTCTGATCAATGAGGTTTCAAAAGAACTCGCAGACGATTTGGGATCTTTGCTGCGACAATATGATTATAGGATTGTAGTCTCCGCCGGGGCAGTAATACTGCAGGAAAAGAATGCTCATCACTACGTGTTTGTGATGACGCCAGAGCGGTTGATGTATCAGCTGATCGGATACCCCGACATTGCCATCCATTATTTATTCATTGATGAGGCGCAGAATATTTCAGAAAAAGAAGGCCGCAGCGCTTTCTATTACCAGATTATTGGTATGCTGTATCGAAATGAACAGCACCCAAATGTGATATTTGCGTCACCACACATTCCAAATCCTGCCGTTTACCTGGAATTAATACCCAACAGTATAGAGGGCGAGCGGGTGCAGATGACATCATCATTTACCCCGGTGAGCCAGGAAAAATTTTTGATCGATCTTCGATCCGGCCAGCTTGGGTATTACAATGGACTGACCCAGAAGCTACATACCATATCTTCATTCGATCTGAGTAAAACATTTCATTCTTTCGTGGATGAACTCGGTGCTGGGAAGAAAAACCTCATTTATTGTAACGCGAAAGCCAAAGTAGTAGAGTTCGCTCGTGAGTATGCAGGCGGCTTAGAAAAGCAGAATGATCCTGAACTAATTGCTCTTGCAGAAGAAATCCGGGAACAAGTACACGAAGATTACTATCTTGCAGAGACTGTAGAAAAAGGAGTCGCCTATCACGTTGGATATTTGCCGACAAGTATTCGCCTTCGCATAGAGGAGCTTTTCCGAAAAAAGGACGGCGGGATACACACTATTTTTTGCACCAGCACTTTGCTGGAAGGAGTTAATCTCCCGGCTGATAATCTGTTCATCACCGATTATAAAAATGGCTCATATCCAATGTCCGCGGTGGAGTTCAGGAACCTTATTGGACGCGTTGGTCGGCTTCAATACACACTTTACGGAAATGTATTCTTAATGTGTCTCCCTGAAGTAAAGGTTGAACCGACGAACTATGTCTCACTCCTCCAGAAAGAAGTTGAACCCCAGACCCTCTCCATCGTGACGATCGATGAAAAGGAAAAAGAATATGTAGTCGAATGTTTGAAAAAGGGCCAGACGAAGCTGGAGAAATTAAAGGATCAGACGAATGAGGAGTTCTCATTGATGCGCAAAATGGCCAATATTCTCCTCCGGGATATCATGCTCGGGCGGAAAGGCCGCGTCAGCAGAGAATTTGAAACTGTTTTAACCCCCACCGATATTACGAGCATCCGCGATGCTTTTACCGGCCGTCAGAATGAGCCCGACGATGACATTAACGTGTCTGTGGATCAAATTGACCGTCTGGTTAATGCCATCGCCAATGGCCTGGACTATCCGAAAGTAAATGTATATGGATATGTTGGCTTTCAACCTACCCTGGAGTTTCTGGAGAATCTTTGCGACGCTTTTGATTGGGAAACGTATGAAGCAAGTACGCTGGGTAGAGTAAAAGATGGCAAGCATTCCAATTTGCGTTTCTATGCCACGCTGCTTACACAGTGGCTTACTGGAAACGGCATAAAGTATATGATAGATCAGGCAATCTCGTATAAGGTTGGAAAGAATATTTATATCAATGGCAAAACAATTCCATTCGATGATGGCCCCGAACACCACAACAAGGTCATTGAGGACACCCTGAACAATGTGAATGAGATAATTCTCTTCCGTTTGTCGAACTACTTTATGCGTTTCTCAACGGAACTGAAGAAATACCATCACAAAGAATTTCTCGCCAATGACTGGTACGAATATGTCGAATACGGGACAACAAATAAAATCTGCATACTTCTGCAGAAAAATGGGTTTTCTCCGGAAGCAGCAACGTACATTCAAAAGCATGAAGAAAGCTATATTGCACGAACTGAAGATGGTGTGAAGGTGAAAATTGCCATCTTGGAGTGCCCGCGTACAAGTGTAAAAAACGAGGCATATGCCGTGTGGAATAACATGCCGGAATTATTTGAGGCTTAACGCATGGCTTTAAAAGGTCAATAGTAATGAGGAAAGGACGTACCGCTTATGCTGCCTGAAGAAAAAGCACGCGAAAAAATAGATAAGCAGCTCCGGAATGCTGGCTGGGATATTGTGTCGCGCGATGAATACGTTCCACGGAGCGCATCCGCCGTCAAGGAAGCCCTCATGCAAGGCAATACGGAGAGCGACTATTTGCTTTTTGTGGACGACAAGGCTATAGCAGTCGTTGAGGCAAAGCGTGAAGAAAACCCGCTCGGTGAAGAGGTACAGCAGCAGGCAGAAGATTACGCCTGCAACCCTCAGAACTGGTATGGGGTGTGGTTCCCGAATCAGATCCCGCTGGTCTACCTTGCAAACGGGAAGAAAATCTACTTCAAAAATATGCTGCAGCCGGACAGTGACTATATAGAGCTTTCCGAAATGCACTCTCCAAAGAAAATGCTGCAGCTGATCGGTCAGGTTTCTGAATATGGTGCGCTTCCGCGTCTGGAAAAGCGTGGTCTGCGCGACTGCCAGTATAGGGCTGAAACAGAGTTTGAGAAATCCATAAAGAACGGAAAAAAGAAGAGCCTCGCCATTTTGGCAACAGGCTCCGGAAAAACATACCTCGCCTGCCTCGCCAGCTACCGTCTGCTGAACTATACCCCGGCCAGAAGAATCCTGTTCCTCGTGGATAGAAACAATCTGGCACGGCAGACCGAGAGCGAATTCAGTACCTTCGATCGTACTGAGGGTCAGCAGGAAATGAGCTCACTGTATGAGATCAAGCGGCTGAAGCAGGATAAGGACATCAAAGCCGATATCGTAATCTCCACGATACAGAAGCTGTTTGCCGTTCTGACCGGCACCCCCATCCCCAGCGATACCGATGAGGACGCCGAGGACGAGAAGAACACGGCGGACGAGGAAAAAGAGGATACCAAGGTCATTCAGCTTGGCGATGATCTGAAGCTGCCGCCAGATTACTTCCAGCTCATCATTGTCGACGAATGCCATCGCTCCATTTATGGCAAGTGGCGTGCTGTACTGGATTACTTCTCCGGGGCACACGTGCTCGGCCTTACGGCTACGCCGACACCAGAGGCGTATGCATTTTTCAATAACAATATCATCGAGCAGTACACCTATGATGATTCTGTGGTGGATGGCGTCAACGTACCGCCCCGCGTGTATAGAATCAAAACCGAGGTCACCGAGCATGGCGGCAGACTCCAAGCCGGTACGGTGGTCAAGGAAACGGCTCGTAGGACCGGCAGTTCTACCTCTGTCCTGATGGAGCAACGGGTTGATTATAATTCTACCTCCCTCGATCGTTCTGTCGTAAACCCGGATCAGATCAGGAAAGTGCTGGAGGCATATAAAAAGTCCATATACGAAGAGCTCTACCCTGACCGCGAAAAGAAATGGGAGTACATCCCGAAAACGTTGATCTTCGCCAAGGACGATAATCACGCCACCCAGATCGTCGAAGTTGCCAAGCAGGTATTCGGAGAAGAGTTCGAGGATGGCGTGGTACCGGAGCATTTTGTACAGAAAATTACCTATACCGCCGGTGACTCGAATGGCCTTATTCGTGATCTGAGAATAGAGAAGGATTTCCGCATTGCCGTCACCGTGACGCTGGTAGCAACAGGCACCGACGTCAGGCCGTTGGAAGTTGTGCTGTTTATGAAGGATGTTCATTCCGACGTCCTCTACACACAAATGAAGGGCCGCGGCTGCCGCATCATCGACGACGATCGTCTGCGTGAAGTCACTCCGAACGCCACCACGAAAGATTGCTATTACATTGTGGATGCCGTCGGTGTGACCGAGCATGATAAGGTTATCCCGCATCCTGTAATCAATCCCGGCCCCGGCATCAAAGTATTCACGCTGGAAAAGCTGCTGGAGCACCTCGCCCATAACGAGCTGAGCGATGAAAATCTATGGCTGCTCCGCGACTATTGCTCCACCATCAACCGTAGGTATGAAAACAACGTTCTGTTCGGACGGCACCTTGATTACTTCATAACGACTTTCGGCTTCGCGCCGAAGACGATCGCGTTCAACATTCAGGAAGCGTATGATCACGAGACGCTACCGCCGTACAACAGTCCGTCGGATGATAACTCGACGCGAATGGATCTGATTGCTGACCTGATTTACAGCATCCCTGCCCGTCGCAAGCTACTGGAGATGCAGCGCGGTTACGTCGTAAGCACAGAAAACGATCCCGACGAGCTTATCTACGCTGGCTTCTCAAAGGAAACTGCAAAATCATTCATTGAAAACTTCGAGAAGTATCTGGAGGATAACAAGGACAGCATCGAGGCCCTGCGTATCATTTATAATTCCGAGGATACCGTCATCACACACAGCATGCTCGCTGAGCTGCGGGATAGGCTGCTTGCCGAAAGCCGTCAGTACGGCGTTTATCAGATTTGGAAGAACTACAAGGTTCTGGACGAAACCGGCGAAGTAGACGATCTCGATGTGAAGACGAACGTGAACGCGCTGACAAATCTGATTCAGATCGTGCGCTATGCTTACAAGAAGAATCAGAAGCTCACCAGCCTGATCAAGGGTTACGCGCAGCGATTCAGTCTTTACTGTGGGCAGGCGCAGCGCGTCCTGACGGATGATCAGAAAGAAATCATGCGTCAGATCGCTGAGTTCGTCATCAACGACGGTGCGATCTCCGTGATGGAACTGAATGAAATCGACACCGATCTCTGGCGCAGGGGCGTGATCAGCTTCACCGCGCCTGTGCTTGCAGAAGAAATGCAAACAATGTCACGCTTCCTGTTGAAAGCGGCATAAGAGGAGAAAAAACATGGCTACAACACAGAAAACCGAATCCGCCCTTCTGAAAAAAGTCTGGGATATTGCAAATGTCCTGTCTGCTGCTGGTGTCGGTTTCACGGATTATATCACACAGCTGACGTATATTCTTTTCTTAAAGATGGACGATGAAAAGGAGTCCATGGGACTTCCCAGCTACCTGCCGGAAGGATATAAGTGGAAAGATCTCTGCTCCCTGAGCGGGACCGATCTCGTCGAAAAATACGAAGAGATCCTGAAGGAGCTTTCGCAGTGCGATGGCCTCATTGGAACCATATTCACAAAAGCGACGAATAAAATATACCGCCCCGTCATGCTCAAAAAAGTTGTCGATATGGTCTCCGAGGATAACTGGTACATGATGGAGGGTGATCTCAAAGGCGCTATCTACGAGAAGATCCTCGAAAAGAACGGACAGGATAAGAAAAGTGGAGCCGGTCAGTACTTTACTCCCAGAGCATTGATCTCAGCAATTGTGGATGTGGTTGATCCGAAAATCACCGAGACTGTTGCGGACCCGTGCTGTGGGACGGCTGGATTCCTTCTTGCTGCCTATGAACACATGCGGACTCAGAGCCGGGATGTGGAGAAGCAGCGCTTCCTGAAGAATAATGCGCTCTTTGGCGCAGACAACACGGATCTTGTCGTAACCCTTGCATCCATGAACCTGTACCTGCACGATATTGGCGTAAACAAGAGCCCGATCGTGTATCAGGATTCACTGATCGACACATCAGATCACTTGTATCAGGTGGTTATGACAAATCCGCCTTTCGGCACGCGCCCGCAGGGCAGCGTTGACGTTTCTGCCAACCGGCCTGAGTTTATAAAGACTTCGGACAATCAGGTCAACTTCCTACAACACATCATGTCTATCGTCAAAACTGGTGGTAGAGTCGGCGTCGTTCTTCCGGACAGCGTTCTGACGGATGGCGATTCTACCAAAAAGGTCAGAGATAAACTGTTAAAGGACTTCAATTTACATACCATCTTGCGTCTCCCCACGGGTATTTTCTATGCGAACAGTGTGAAGACAAATGTCCTGTTCTTTGAAAAGGGAGAACCGACCGGTGATATCTGGGTATATGACTACCGTACCGGAGTCAAGCACACAATGTCGACGAAACCTATGACCAGGGAACATCTACAGGAATTTGTGGATTGCTATTGCTCTGGCCACACGGAAGATCGACGCGAGACCTACGATGTAGAGAAGAATCCCAACGGCAGATGGCGCAGATTCTCTGCAGCAGAGGTTGCAACACGTGAAAATCTGAATTTCAAATGGCTGGATTTCACCGAAGAGGATGATCGTACCATTAGTGATATCCTTGATGAAATGCAGGACCAGGCTGAGGGCATTGCCGCTTCCGTTTCTTGCTTGAGGGACCTGTTGGGAGGGATCGAACTTTGATTGACACATTTGCAATCAGATGTAGTATTCTTCGATTAGCATTCAGCGGTAAGCTCTCTGAACAAGCAGAGGTTGACGGAACTGCCACAGATATTCTCAACAAGATCAATGCAAAAAAGGATATTTCTCAGACCGAAAACGTCCCTTATGAGATTCCCGATACTTGGGCTTGGGTAAGGATCGCTGATTTATACAAGGTTAATCCCAAGGTAGAAGCTAATGGAGAAACTGCTGCTGCCTTTATTCCAATGGAGAGAATAAGCGGTGGCTTTGAGCGGACTTTTACTTATGAAATACAACGTTGGGAACAGGCATCTAAAAATCACACTAAGTTTGCAGATAATGATGTTGCGTTTGCGAAGATAACCCCATGTTTTGAAAACAGGAAATCATTTATTGCACATGACCTACCAAATGGCATCGGGGGTGGAACAACAGAACTGATTATTCTTCGTCAAGAAGAAATGTTGCCGGAATACACATACTATCTTATTCTCGACCAGCGTTTTATAGTAGCAGGGACATCATCATATAAGGGTATGGTCGGACAACAAAGAGTGCAGTCCGATGTTATTAAAAACTATCTTGTTCCAGTTGCTCCTTACCCTGAGCAGATACGTATTGTCGAAAAAATTGAACATGCATTCTCCATCCTTGATACCATCGATGAATTACAGGCACAGTATTCCGACAATCTTGCTGTACTGAAAAAAAAGCTGATCGATACAGCGATTCAGGGCAAGCTGACAGAACAGCTACCGGAGGACGGTACCGCAGAGGAACTTCTACAGCAAATACAAACAGAGAAACAGCCGCCAAGAAAGGCGGGTAAAGGCAAGAAAGATAGAAGCCTCGAGCCCATCACCGTCGATGAAATTCCTTTTGAAATCCCAGATAATTGGAAATGGTGCAGACTGGCAGATATTTCTTCAACCAATATTGGGTTGACCTACCACCCTGAGGACATTGTTGAAGACGGCACAATAGTAGTAAGGTCAAGCAATATTATTAATTCTAAAATGGATTATACCGACCTTGTAAAAGTTCGGTGCTCCATAAGAGAAAACCAGTATTTAAACCATAATGACATCGTCATCTGCGCAAGGAATGGTAGCAAAGCTCTCGTCGGAAAGTGCGCTATATATGAGGGCGAATCAGGAGTTGTTTCATTTGGTGCATTTATGGCCGTGTTGAGAACGCCTTTTTACAGGTATGTGTTTTATTACCTGCTGACAGACGCATTTAGAAGGTACTTCCATAGTGACGATTCCAAACAGATCAACCAGGTTACCCAAAACATTTTGAAAGAGGCCGTAATCCCGCTACCTCCTTTAGCTGAACAAGAACGCATCGTAGAGAAATTGGATGTGTTGATGAAAAGTATCAGTGCATGATCATAATCAACAGAATTCCTATATCGTTACTGGAGTAGAAGCATGAACAAAATTGATAAAACCGATACATTGACAAAGATCTTGTCGCACCGGCGCTTTACCGTCGATGTTTTTCAGCGCGAGTATCGCTGGGGACGGAAGCAGATCGAGCAGATGATTTCCGACTTTCAGGATACCTTCGAGGAATTCTACGATCCAAATGACCACGACTCCCCGCTGGATGTCATGAATTACGGCTATTACTATATGGGCTGTATCATCTGCACTGGTGGATCTCCGAATAAAATCATCGACGGCCAGCAGCGCCTCACGTCTCTGACGCTTCTGCTGATTTATCTAAACAACCTTCAGAAGGAGCAGGCTGCACAGGGCTACCATATCGTCCAGTTCGATGACATGATCTATGATGATCACTTCGGTACTAAAAGCTTCAATATTGATGTGGATGACCGAAAGGCATGCCTGTACGCACTCATCGACAATGATATGACCTATCAGCCTGACAATGAAAGCGCTCAGAATATGATGGATCGCTACAAGGATATCACAGAGCTTTTCCCTGATGAGCTTAAAGGCGAAGCGCTGGAATACTTCATATACTGGCTGAAGGAAAAGGTTCTGCTTCTTGAGATTGATACTCCGTCCGAGGATGAAGCGCACACGATCTTTCTGACAATGAATGACCGCGGTCTGAGTCTGAACAGTGCTGAAATGATGAAAGCATATATCATGCAACAGATCGTGGAGATGGACCGGTATGCTGTCAACCACAGATGGCAGGACAATATCAATCGGATCAAGAGCGCATCCTCCTATGACACCAGTGGTGTCGTGAATACGCAGGATGTGGAATTCATCTCCACCTGGCTCCGCGCCAATTATGCTGAGACGCTTCGTGAAGGCAAACGTGGTGCCAGCGACGAGGACTTTGAGCTGCTGGGTGAGAAATTTCATACCTGGGTCCGCAGCAATGCGAAAGCCAAGATGGGGCTTAACAAATCCGCTGATTATAAAGCCCTTGTTATGACGGAGATGTCTCGGGTTACAGATTTATATCTGAGGCTTAAAGAATACAGTACCACGCTCACCCCAGGGTATGAGGAAGTTTTCTATAACGCAAACCGGGATCTGAATTATCAGACTATGCTCATCATCTCCGCCGTGCGCAGTGATGATTCTGATGAGGATGTGAAGCGGAAGATCCAGATGGTGTCGAAATTTGTCGATATCTTCGCATCCATCCGCATCTTCAACTTCAAAAAAGTCAACTGGAACACAAATAAATATCTGCTGTTCCGGGTGATGAAAGACATCCGCAATCAGGACTGCAAGACCGTTGGAATGGTTCTGGTTCGTGCTCTCCGCCGCATGGACGTTAGCGTAGATGCCATCACCAGATTCAGCTTGAATCAGTTCTCTGGCCGGTACATGCTTCATCTGCTTGCCCGCTTCACCTCCTATGTCAATGTAAAGATGGGCAACCCCTCACAGTTTGATGTTTACGTGGATCGTGAGCGGAAAGGTAACACTTTCGATATTGAACACATCCTCCCCGACGACTACAGCAGTTACCAAGACGAATTCATAGATGCTGACGATTTCCAGGCGAGTAGGCAGATGATCGGTAACCTGATTATTCTGACGAGGGATAAGAATCGTAGCTATCAGGCGATGCATTATCAGGAGAAAGTAGGAAAATACGTCGGGGACAACATACTGGCGCAGGCGCTGAATACTGTCGCTTACCAGAACAATCCGAAGTTCCTACCTCTTGCCCAGCAGTACGGTTTTGCTCCAATTCCTAAATTCACAAAAGAGAGCATCGCCGCCCGGGCTCAGATCTACCTGCAGATGGCAGTGGATATCTGGGACCCCGACTCCATCAAAGAGATTGCTGGTGGCTGGGAAGAAGAAACCGAAAAAGAATTCTTTAAGAGTGAAAAGGCACGAGAATTCACGGTCGAGTATTATGAAAGAAGCTGGCCGGATGCATTAAAGTATGGTTTCCTCTCATCAAATATCGGCGGCACGGGCAAGTTTCTGAGAAACGTTCAGGATGGAGATATCGTCTACTGCCATATTGCCGGGGCTGGCTTTGTGGGCATTGGAGAATGCACCGCCGCAGCGGTCCCCATGAAGCAATTCACTGTCACGGTAGATGGCGCTGAAGTACCGATCACCGATGTGCCCTGGCTTGAACCTTCCTACAAGGCTAAACTGGATGTTGATAAAGAAATCTTTATTCGTGTAGAGTGGAAGAGCTTCGTCCAAGAGCAGGTCGACGGTTATTGGGAAAAAGGTATGATTTCCGTTCCGATGGTCGCATATCAGTTAACAGATCAGAGCACACATAAAAAGGTCCGGGAGCACTTCGGATATAAGAATTAAGCCGGAAGCCGCTCCAAAAGAGGTGTTTGTATGCAGATTGAATTAGCAAGTCAAAACTCACCGTTGGTAATTGCTGTTCAAAATAACAATGGGATTCTTGTTCCCATACAAGGCTTAGATCAGTTTTTATATGGAGATAAAGATCTCAGGATTCTTTGCTCTTTATATGGTCAGTCTCTATTCGATATTCTATATGATGACCACGGTTTAATCCGCTATGAAGACAATAAATTTGCCTTAAGTAAAATCATTGAGTTGGATACGAACCGTACTGTAATGAGTATCGCCGGGAAAGTTGGGGAGTCTGTTGTCGTAAGGAGATGCAAACAGTATGCGAATCTAAATCTGCTCTGGATGAGGATCGCGAGCGGAAAACAAGTTCAAAGAAGCACAGCAATACGATATAGAGCAGTTGGAACCGGTTTTAAATCAACGGAGCGCGACTATCCAAAAGTATACAATCCACAGGATACGCAGCGGGATATAATTTGGCTTGATGATGAAGGGTTCAGATATCAAATAGCCGGGAGTACATCTACTGCAGGAATTGACGCTGGGCTTCAAGTAAAGGTCAGTACAGATGGTATGCGGTATGTTTATCACGATGTCCTTGACTCCATTTATGAGATTCCTCTCGTTTATTTTGATCTTAATAATGACTATGGAATTGTCTATCGAAGAGTGCAACAAGAGCTAAACAGACGTGGAGAGAATACAAGAAATCTACAGGATTGGTTTATTTCAGGCAGAGAAATAGATCCCGACGCTTTTGATGAGATTGAATACTACACCGATATGATACGAGCTCTCGTGAAAGGACGGCTGACTGTTGACAGCCTCATTAATCGTGCAGAGAGATTCCCATCTTTCGGGTCTGCTGTAATGGCCGGTACAATGGAGACCGTGGCATCACAAATAATCGTTGAACCTTCTGATGACTGGGATAACAAGGCCCCTGATATATAATAAGAATTCCTTCAAAAAACAGCGAAACATCAATGGGTAGGACTTACCACCGCGGTAGGCCCTGCCCTTTTTATTGCTTCTGGTAAAACTGGCACTCATACCCGTCTGCCCGGAGTTCAATGCCGGGGAGCCACGGAGGCGTCCTGCCCATCTGCTCACAGATCGCCTGCAAGCTCACATCTGGGCCGCATTCTATGATCAACTCGTCATGCACGTGCCCGACGATCTGGCAGTAGCTCAGAGTCCGCATGGCGTAGGCCAAGATGTCCCTGCTGACGGCCTGCACAATATTCTCTACGAACTTCGGACCGTAACTCTCGATCCGGGACCAGTGCTTTGTGGCGTCAATCCCCATGTAGGTAACGGACTCGCCGCCGAAACGGTTCTCGCCGATCCTGGGCTTGACATACGCCAACTTTCGGCCGGAGGGCAGCGTGATGAACAGCATGCCTTTTCTCATCACGAAGGAGATATCACCGACATGGGTCCCCGTCCGAAACGAGATCGCATCCTTGACGGCAGTATCGACCTCCCACCAGTATTGCGTTATATGCGGATTGCTGCTCCGCCACATATCCACCAGCGGCTGAAGCTCCTCCTCGGTCAAGCCCATGTCCAAAGCGCCCATTGCCCGCAGCGCTCCCGTGCTGCCGCCATAGCCCAATGCCAGCTCGGCAATTTTCCCTTTCTGCCGGAGATGCGAGTTCTGGCCATGCTTCTCAACCGGTACACCAAACATTCTGCTGGCGCTCTCGCAGTAAATATCACGGCCATTGCGGAAAACATCTACACGCCACTCTTCCCCGGCAAGGTGACTGAGCACGCGGGCCTCGATCGCGCTGAAATCGCTAACGATGAATTTGTATCCCGGCCGCGGAATGAACGCGGTCCTGATCAACTCCGACAGCACGCCGGGCACACTATCGTAAAGGGTATCCAGCATCTCATAGTCACCGGATTTCACCAATTCCCGCGCCTGCTCCAGGTCGGCGAGATGGTTTTGCGGAAGATTCTGCAATTGAATCAGCCTTCCTGCCCAGCGGCCACTTCGATTCGCACCGTAAAATTGGAACATGCCGTGGCAACGGCCATCGGCGCAGACGGCATTCTGCATCGCCTGGTATTTCCGAACGCTGCTCTTGGCGAGCTGCAGCCGGAGCTCCAATACCTCTGCCAGATCCTCCGGCGCGGTTTTGATCATGGCGGTGACGTCCTTCTTGCCGAGACTGTCGACCTCCATGCCGCTGCCGGTAAGAAACTCCTTCATCTGCACGACCGAGTTGGGATTCTCCAGCCCGGTCTTTTTTTGCATGCGGGCGGTCAAGTCTGCCTTGGAAATCTCGTCGATCCGGAGCGCCTGCGCCACCATTTCCTGATCGATCATGATGCCGCGGTCGTTGATCTCCTGATCCAGATGATACTCATCCCATACGAAGTCCGGCACCGGGTAGTTCTGCAGTCGGGCCTGAATCTGCATCTCCACCTGCACATCGCGCTCATTATATTTTTTGAACAGCGCCCACTTGTCCGGCGCGTGATGAGGTAGGTTCCACGTCCGGCCGCCGTTGCTCTTCGTCGGCTTGCAGGGGCAGCAGAAATACTTGACCAGATCTTTGCCTTCCTTCAACTTCTGCTCCTCAAAGCCGAGGACGGCACCAACCTTCTCCAGCCCCAGCGGCAGGCCGTTGTATGCAGCCCAGACCAGCGTGCACTTCCATGCCGCCGGGTCAAGATAGTTCTGCACGGGATCACCGTCAATGCTATAGGACCGGAAGTGCTCAGGGTAATTCCGGCGCAGCCAGACGGACAGGCAGACGCGCTCGAAACTGGCATTGTAGGCCCATTTCGTCACACGGTCATCGGAGAGCGCGGCAAGGAGCTCCTCCGGCACGGTCTCTCCGCAGGCCAGATCATATACAGTGACGGGGCCGCCGTTAACGGAGACGCCGAAGAGTAAAATGTCGAAATCTGTCGATTCGCAGTAACGATAGACCCCGCACTTGGCGAGGTCTACACTACTCCGCGTCTCAAGATCCAGAGACAGCGTCCTGATCATGTTTCTTCTCCTTCCGCTTCTTACGCCAGAGTTGGATCGCGTCGATCAGCAAGCAGATCCCGTTGGCGACAATGCCGCCGATCAGCCCGACCATCACGCCACAGCCTCCGTAAACAATAATCAGGTCAGCCATGTGGCTCAGGGTCATTTCATCCATTCCTGTTTTTCCTCCTCATCCTCATCAAGATGCTTTGCCTCGCGCCTGCGCTGTGCCCAGGCTTCCAGCCCCGGGAAGAGAAACAGCACCACTCGCTTCACAACACCAAAGAACCACTTCCAGATGGCGGCCAGCCCCAGGACGATAAAGCCGAGGCAGATGCCGGTCATGGTCCCACTGACTATGGCTTGCACCGCTTCATTTATCATTTCCATGTTCATAGCAGACTCCTTTTTACCGTGGGTGGCAGGCGTAGTGCCCGCCACCCTTTTTTGCTTTTAGGACAGGAAGTCCTCGTCGTCATCGTCCAGATCGGCGAAGTCATCCTCCGGTCTGGTCCGGCTGCCGAGCGGGGTGCCGTCGGCCAGCTTCTGGATGTGGTTCAGGCCGCACGCGATGCCGCGGTTGCCGTTGCTGTTGTACGCATAAAAGTTGATCGACGCCCTGCCGATGATGCCGGAGTAAAGCTCCGAGGTGTCAAGGATGGGCTGCTTGTCCGCATCGACGACGCCGGGCTTGTTGGTGGAGTTGGCGTTGACGAAATACGCGTTCTTATACGCATCATCGCCCTTGCGATCTTTGTCGCCGTCACGCAGCGGAGTCTTGATATCCTCCAGAGCGGGGACGGACTTGCTGCTGCCCTTGAGCTTGCTCTGGCCTTCCTCATAGGCGGCCCTGATCGCAGCGCGGATCTTCTCGATGGTCACGGTGTCGGACTTCGGGATGATCAGAGAGACGGAATACTTGGGGGTGCCGCCGCCGAGGGGCGTCTTGGGCTCGTTGACATTCAGATAGGACATGACGGTGTGTTTGCCGGTGATGACCTTGGTGGGGTTTTTGACAGTGTTGCTCATGATAATTAATCCTCCATAAAATCAGATTGTGCTGTGTTGTACTCCGGACGTTTGTCAGTATTTGGAGCCAGCACGGGTTTTCCCTGCGGTTTTGCGATAAGCCCGCCGAGGAGCTCATCAAACTTCTTTTTGCCGAGCTGCTTCGTCATCGCGGTGATGCCCAGCAGCTTCTTTTCATACGGATCGTACCCGGCACGCGATACGACCTGTGCCACAGCCACCTCATCTGTGTACTTGCGGTTGCTCCGGCCTTCGACCAGTTTGAAACCCGGATAGCGAACGCCGGAGAGCGCCTGCTGCAAAGCGAATTCTTTGATGTCCTCCGCCCAGGATACGAGGCTGTCGATCTGCGGCAGGATCGCCGCAATCTCATCTGCATCCAGCGTGGGGGCCTCGGCAAATTCGTACTTTGCCAGTTCCATGCTGTACTCGGCCCGCGCCCTGCAACTGGCCTTGATCTTGCAGAACTGGCAGTGGTCCCCGGCGGCGAAATCGCCGAGCCCTTCATAGGCCAGCTTAGCAATCGGGGCCAGCACCTCGTCGGCCCATTTCAGCAGGTCTTCCTTCGTCATCTCAAAGGTGTCCACGTTCTCCCTGCGCGGTTGGAAGATCGAGAGCTTGATACGGTGGATGTCGTACAGGTCCCCGAAGGTGTCCAGCGCACCGAGCGCATAGCATTTGAGCTGACTGTTTCCGGTGCCGTCTTCGCCCGAGGCGCTGACCAGAATCCCGACGCCATATTTCAGGTCCACGATGTGCAGGAGATCGTCAGCGACGATCACGCAGTCTCCGGTCCCGAAACCGTGCTCGACCCATTTGGAAAAGTCCAGGGTCTGCTCGATGCAGACCAGCGGGTCGGCACAGAGCTTCTTGGCCTCAGCGACCTGCTCCATCACAAAGGCCGCATAGCCTTCGGCAGCTTCCTGCATCTCGGCGTCGTACCAGGTCAGGTTCTCGGTAGGATCACGGCTGTTCCTGCCCAGCGCCTTCTCCGCGAGATAGGCGGCAAGCTCGTGGGCGTCCGTGCCCTGCTGGGCGTAGGGGCTGCCACGATCTTCCTCCTGTGCACACAGCTTTGCGCTGGGCGGGCATCGGAGCCACCGTTCACTGGCGGAGGCGGCGAGGTATGCGTGTTTAGCCATTCCCTACACCCTCCGCGTCCGCGACGATCGCGGCGAACTCGCTCGGGTCCTTTACATCGGAAAGCTGCTTCACACCATGCGCGGTGAGAATTGCTTTGACTTCTGCCCGGAAACCGGTCCTCGACTTCTCTGCCAGAATCGCCCGGACCTGCTCATAGGTGTATGCCGGTTCCTCTGCAGGGACGTCCTGCTGCTGGGCCTCTGCGCCTTCAAGCTGCGCGGCGAGATCCGCCATGTCAGCACTCAGCTTCTTCAGCCCGTCGATGAGAACTTTCTTGTCTTGTTTTGTCATGAGAGTTTTTCCTCCTTCCTGTCGTTCTCGCTTTCCAATGCCTGCAAACAGCGGATTTTTATAATGCGTTTTGAAAAAAGTATTTCCGCTGCCTGTCCGGCTGACTTCCTATGCCTGCATATCGCCGATTTTTATAGCCGCTCCATCACGGGGCGGCTTTTTTTGTTTTTCCGTTATAAAAAAGAGGCTTTTGCAGGCATAGGAGTGCAGAACGATGAAAGGAGCTGCTTCCTATGGAAATCAGGAATAAGGATTCACCCGTGGTGTACATCTGCTCACCCTACTCGGGTGATGTGGAACGCAACGCCGAGATGGCCCGGCGCTACAGCCGTTATGCCATCGACAACGGATATGTCCCCATCACTCCGCACCTCTGGCTGCCCGGCATCCTGTCGGAAGAGACAGAACGCGAGCTGGCGATCTGCTTGGATCTTCGGCTGCTCGACCTGGTATCGGAGCTGTGGGTCTGCGGGGACACGGTCAGTGAAGGAATGAAGCGTGAGATCGCTCACGCGGCGGAGGCCGGAATCCCGGTCAGAATTTTTCAGGAGGAATTATTCAATGTACGCGATTGATACAAGTAACCATAAGATCAACGGCGAGAAGGTCGATACCTTTCTGCGGACTATCCAAGACGGCGATACCCATCTTGAGGTGGAGGCCGGGACCACCGGCTTTCAGGGCGCTTGCTGCCGCGAGGCCGGGAGCCGCACCTATCTGGCGCTGCTCTGCCGACAGGGGGATTTCTTCTTCGGCCCCATCAAGGACGATGAGGGCAGGGTCGTCGGCATCCGGATCGCCAGCTGCGGCGACGATGGTCTGGACGCCATTCTGAAGGCGCTCGAATTCACCTATCACGCTCTCGACGACCAGTGCAGCGGTGTGGACGATTAAAAAGAAAAAAGGCAGGCCGGAGAGCTTCCGGTCTGCCTGCACGACTATGGAGGATATCTGATGTTCAACATTTATTACGCTGACTGCCTCGGCCGGGAGGGCAACTGCCTGTATCCCCACAAGGCCGAGGTTACGGATGCGGCATCACTGGCTCAGGCTGTCAGTCACGATTACGTCTGCGCCGAATATAAAAACAGCTACCGCAGCAAGGCAAACTTCCTGCGCAGCAACTGCCTCGCTGTCGAGTTCGATAACGATCATTCCGAGAACCCTGACGATTGGGTGACGCCGGAGGATCTGCTGGTGGCCTTCCCAGATGTGACGATCGGCATCCACTACAGCCGGAATCACCTGAAGGAGAAGAACGGGAAGCCCGCCCGGCCGAAGTTCCATGCATTTCTGGAGATCGAGGAGACCACCGATCCAGATGCTTACAGCGCCATGAAGCGTCAGGTCGCAGCGCTTTTTCCCTTTGTCGACACCAACGCGTTGGACGCGGCTCGATTCTTTTACGGGACCGCCGATCCGCAGACGGAGTTCTTCCCAGGCATCATGACGCTCAACGCTTTCTTTGAGGAGGAAGACTTCGACGCCGGAATGGAACCGGGCAATTACGGCAGCCATGTTATTAAGGAAGGCAGCCGGAACAGCACCATGAGCCGCTTTGCCGGTCGGGTGGTCAAGCGCTATGGCTGGAACGACGCCTCGCACAAGATCTTTCTGGATGAGGCGGCCAAGTGCGATCCGCCGCTGGACGATGACGAGCTCATGAAGATCTGGCGCAGTGCCCGGAAGTTTGAACAGGTCGTCTCCGCTGCTGCAGGCTACGTCCCGCCGGAACAGTTCAACATCGCCAATCTCGCCGGTCCTGCGGGCTGCCTGAAGCCGGAGGATTACTCCGACATCGGTCAGGCGAAGATCCTGTCCCACGAATATGGAGATGAGATCTGTTTCAACCCGGCCACGGACTTCTTCCGCTACAACGGCACCTACTGGATCGAATCCCGGGAAGAAGCGCTCGGCGCTGCCATCGAGTTTCTGGACCAGCAGCTTGCTGACGCGGAGTTGCTCATGTTCACCACTAAACAGGCCGTGCTCAATTCCGGTGCTGACGAAGAGGCGCTTTCCGGCAGCAAGAAGGCAGTGAACGGTCTTTCCGATGAACAGATGAAGCTGCTGGCCGAATACCTGTCGGCCGTCACGTACCACAAGTTTGTGATGGGCAGACGGAATATCAAATACATCCACTCTGCAATGGAGGTGGCCAAGCCTCTGGTGTCGGTCGCCTTGGAGGATCTCAACGCAGATCCGCTGCTGCTGAACACCCCGTCCGCATCGTACCGGCTGTGCGACGGTCTCGACGGCAGGCAGGAGCACGACTGGAAGGATTACTGCACGAAGGTCACCGCGGTGGAGCCCGGCGATAAGGGCAAGGCCCTGTGGCAGGATGCGTTGAACAAAACCTTCCTGAATGATCAGGAGCTTATCAGCTATGTGCAGGAGGTGGTTGGATTGGCCGCCATCGGCAAGGTGTACATGGAGGCCATGATTATCGCTTACGGAGAAGGCCGCAACGGTAAATCCACCTTCTGGAACACCATCGCCCGTGTGCTGGGTGGCTATGCCGGTAACGTCTCGGCCGACACCCTGACGGTCGGTTGCCGGAGAAATGTCAAGCCGGAACTGGCCGAGCTCAAAGGCGTGCGCCTCGCGCTGGCCAAAGAGCTCGAGGAGGGCACCCGCATGAACACCTCGGTGGTCAAGCAACTCACCTCCACCGACGACATTTACGGCGAGAAGAAGTTCTGCAAGCCCGCATCTTTCACGCCGTCCCATACTCTGGTCCTGTACACGAACCACCTGCCTCGCGTCGGTGCCACTGACGAGGGTACCTGGCGTCGGCTGATCGTCATTCCCTTCAACGCTGTGTTTGAGGGCAAAAGCGATCAGAAGAACTACGGCGACTATCTGTATCAGAACGCAGGCCCGGCTGTGCTGGCGTGGATCATCGAAGGGGCCAAGCGCATCATCGCAAAGGACTTCAAAGTGAAGAACCCGAAGATCGTGCAGGATGCCATCGACGCATATCGCGGGCAGAACGACTGGCTGAATGAATTTCTGGAAGAGTGCTGCGAGCTCGCCCCGACGTACACAGAAAAGTCCGGTGAGCTCTATCAGGAGTACCGGTCTTACTGCCTGCGCATGGGCGAGTTTGCCAGAAGCACCACGGATTTTTATGGCGCTCTGGCTCAGCGGGACTTTGAACGCCATCGCACAAAGAATGGTGTGCTGGTCAGAGGGCTCCGCATTAAGAGCGAATTTGACGGCTGAAAAGGTGGATGAAGGTGTAGGTCTGGCACGAAAGTCTGAGGCTATAATCCCGGAAAACGACCTACACCGATTTTCATCATCAAGAATTGGACCGGAAAAACGCTCGATTGACCTGCACCATACTGCATGGTGCAAGAGCCTGAAAAGCCTGTAATACCAGCACTTTTTCAAGTGGTGCATCTGGGTGAACCTCTTTTCCAGAACCCCCTATAGTAGAAAAATTTTAGAAATAAAAATGCTATAGGGAGGGTCCTGTAGAGACCATCACCCAGGTGCACCCTCTCCAAGGCTGGTGAAGGGAGGATCGCGTATGCGTGAAAAGACTATAGAAAAGAAGCTCGTGCAGGCAGTGAAGAGCGAAGGCGGCATGTGCCCAAAGCTGGTGTCGCCTGGTACGGACGGGATGCCCGATCGCATGGTGCTGCTGCCCGAGGCCCGCATCGGCTTCGTCGAGGTGAAGGCTCCCGGCGCAAAGCCCCGGCCCTTACAGGAGCGGCGGCACGAGCAACTGCGGGAGCTCGGTTTTCAGGTCTCCGTTCTGGACGACCCGGAACAGATCCCCGGCATCATTGAGGAGATACGGAATGTATGAAGCCAATTATGAGAAGCTGGCCAACGCCATCATCCTGCAGGCGGTGAAGGACTTCCGGCCCGCATACCGTCGGCTGCGTCGGCACCCCGAGGATAAGCTGGCGCAGGACACGGTCAGGGAGATCACGAAGTTCTTCTGTTCGGATTACTTCTGCGCCCTGGCCGATCTGGATGGCCCGGCGCTGCTGCAGCGGATCATGAAAGAGATTGACAACAGGAGCATCAAATGAAAAGAACTGACTTACATGAATACCAGAACTACTGCGTGGAGTTTCTGAAAACACACCCGGAAGCCCTGCTGATCCTCGAAATGGGACTCGGCAAATCTGCGGTGTCGCTGACCGCCATTCTGGATCTGATGTTTGACAGCTTCGACGTCGGGAAGGTACTGGTGATCGCGCCTCTCCGCGTGGCAAAAACGGTATGGCCGGAAGAGCGCGAGACCTGGGAGCACGCCAACTTCCTGCGCATGAGCGTGATGGTAGGCAGCGCCAAGCAACGCGAAACAGCCCTGCGGACCCCGGCCGATGTCTACGTCATCAACCGGGAAAACGTGAAATGGCTTGTGGACTATCTGGAAAAGCTGCACCGGCCCTGGCCCTTCGATATGGTAGTGATCGACGAGCTCTCCTCCTTCAAGAATCATCAGAGCCAACGGTGGAAGGCGCTGCGGAAGGTCCGGCCACAGATCAAGCGGATCGTCGGACTCACCGGCACCCCGGCCAGCAACGGCCTGATGGACTTGTGGGCAGAGACTTTCCTGATCGACAAGGGCGTCCGACTTGGGCGGTTCATCGGCAGATACCGAGAGGCGTATTTCAGGCCAGCAGGCATGAACCCCTACACTGGCATTGTTTACAACTATATCCCACTCCCCGGCGCGGAGGAAGCGATCTACAGCAAGATCTCCGACATCTCCGTCTCCATGAAAGCGCTGGACTATCTGGATATGCCCGAGAGCGTGACGGTCAACCACTATGTGGACATGGAGCCTGCCGAGCGTGATCTGTACGACGCCATGAAAAAGGAACTGCTGGTGGAGGTGGACGGAGAAACCATCGATGCCGCCAATGCCGCGGTTCTCTCTGGAAAGCTGCTGCAGATGGCTAACGGCGCTCTCTACAACGCCGACCGGGAGACGCGCGTCATTCACGACCGGAAGCTGGAGATGCTGGGTGATCTGATCGAGCAGGCCAATGGCAAGAACGTATTGGTGGCGTACTGGTACCAGCACGACCATGAGCGCATCCGGGAATACCTGACGGAGCTTGGGTATAAACCCCGGGACCTGAAAAGCGATCAGGACATCGCGGACTGGAATGCGGGCAAGATCCAGGTCGCCCTGATCTCCCCGGCCAGTGCAGGCCATGGCCTCAACATCCAGCGCGGCGGCCATATCCTGATCTGGTTTTCGCTGGTGTGGAGCTTGGAGCTCTACCAGCAGACAAATGCACGCCTTTGGAGGCAAGGACAAAAAGAGGTGGTGACGATCCATCACATCCTGACGCGGGATACTGTGGACGGCGATGTTCTGGATGCCCTGAAGCACAAGGACACGACGCAGCAGAACCTCATCGCGGCTGTGAAGGCCCACCTGACTATCTGAATGGCAATCCGAGGGATTCTATTTTTTCGGAGGTAAATGCCATGAGCATTATGTGGAAGTATCTGGACAAGCGGTCGGCGACGATCGCGGCGATCAAGGATTATGAATCCATGCAGTTCATCATCGACAACACCGATGCTGAGATCAAGCGGGCGCACGAGAAAATGACCAGTCTCGGCAGCCCAAAATGGGACGGCTTGCCGCGGACCCATAACCCGCAGGCCAGTGAAGAGCGAATCCTGAAGGCGATCGACGAGATCGACATTCTGAAAGAGCGCTACCGGCAGGCAGTGGAGTATATGGATTGGTTCAAACCGGCATGGGAGCAGCTTTCCGACGATGACCGGTATTGCCTCGAAACCTTCTATGGTGACGGCAACACCTACGGCAGCAGCGCGGCCTACTACATCGCCGAGTATCTACACATCGAACAGCCCACCGCATATAAACGGAAGAACCGGGCTCTGGATCGGCTGACTGTGCTGCTTTTCGGCAAGAGCTGAGTTTCGTGTCCAAAATCGGATAAACTGTCCCTTGAGAAACATGATATGCTTGTATCATGAAAAAATGCGCGGGAGCCTCGGGGGAAAACCTCGGGGCTTCTGCTATTGAAGGAGAATCACTATGTTTGAAAAAGTCAACCCCTCTCATC
>CAMOXX010000014.1 GCA_946629475.1 uncultured Blautia sp.
ACCGGGCATATTCTTTAGATGTTCTTCCCCAATCAAATGCTTTTCCTGCATCTATTCGATCATCTTTTATTTCCATATGCCTATACCGTCCTCAACCGATTTAACAAATCCGTTATCATCCCCGGATCTTCCGGTATCCCCAACTGCGCCTGTTATTCTGATGCTGTCAGCTTCTGCATGACATCCGTAATAGGTGATCTGCACGCCGGCCTTCGCGGCGCGTACCAGAGCCAGCTTGGCAATGGCTGTCAGACTCTGCCCGTCCTAGGACGGATACAGGAGCATTAACACGACACCGATGATCACCGCCGCCATGATGGCAGCCACAGGGATGAGCGGGTTCTTTTTCTTTTCAGCCTTTCTTGCGGTATTCCGGCAGATCAGCACCGCCTGGGCTCCGATAAGACCCCAGAAGGACAGCATCAGCAGGTTTTCAAGGAAAACAAGCGCTCCAGCCTTATCATAATCCAGGAATGCAAACGGTACGCGGAAAAACAGGTAGTTCGGGATTCCGCTTCGCAGGAACAGCCACAAGCCGATGCCTCCGATACAGGTAAAAACACAAGTAAGCGGCGTTTTCGTTTTATCATTCAGTTTCAGGCCGGCTGCCATTGCCGGGATATGCATTCCCAGGTGCAGCCCCATCAGCACAAAGGCCCAATGCGACATGGAAAGATGCATCTGCCTTGCGAAGGAAACCGGTGCCATACCATATAAAAACGGCACAGCATGGCCACTCATAGACATACCGCAGAAAGCGGTCAGCGCAAAAGAGCAAAGCAGCAGGATGTTGATCGCGGCAGTCAGCACACGGTATGCGTTATAGTTGTTTTTAAACAACGCGCCGTACCATTTCCGATTCAGGATCTGATGAATGATGACAAGCACCGTCATGCCCATGCCGATCCATTCGTGCAGCACTTCCCCCGTCACCTGATAGGCCATGAGACAGAGCAGAAGGACGGTCATGGCTGCATCCACGAACCGTTTAATCTTATTTTTCGTTTTTGCCTTGGACATGGTTCCGTCCTTTCCGAGGGTATGTTTATTTCAGTCCTTCGATCCAGGACTGAAGATCCGCTTCCGATACATCGCCGCCGGTGATCGCAGCGATCTTTTCGGCGACTCCCTTCGTGGTGCCGGTAGCGGAGAAATAAGCCACCAGGACATCCGAGTGATCAGAGATATCCTCGGCAGAAGAATTCTCATCTGCAGAATCCGTAATAGACGCTGCTATATCTGCTGTTTCCCTTATTTCAGTTTGTTATAGTCTTCCTCAGACACGGCTTCCAGCCACTCCGCACTGGCGTCTTCGCCAGCCACTTCAATGGCCAGATGAGAGAACCAGGAATCCGGTGCCGCGCCATGCCAGTGCTTTACATTTGCCTGGATGTTGACCACAGCGCCGGGTGTCATTTCAACAGGTTCCTTGCCCCACTCCTGATAGCAGCCTCTGCCGCCGACGCAGATCAGCATCTGACCGCCGCCGCTCTTTGCGTGGTGGATATGCCAGTTGTTGCGGCAGCCCGGTTCAAAGGTCACGTTGAAGATAGAAACCTGTTCTGTTATCTGTCCTTCTCTGTCAGCGCCGGAGCTTCCTCATTCCAGACCTCCTTGGCCAGCCGAAACACCGCCCAGCCCTTCGGCCAGCCCACGTACATCGTGGCATGGGTGATGATGGCGGCGATCTCCTCCCGAGTCACGCCGTGCGCCTTGGCGTTCTGCAAATGATATGTCAGGGAGGAATCCGTGATCCCGGAAGCCATCAGGGATACCACCGTAATGATGCACTTCGTCTTAACGTCGATTGCTTCTTCATTCCACACTTCACCGAAGAGCACATCATCATTGAGGTGCGCAAACATCGGCGCGAATTCTCCAAGCTGGTTTCTCCCTGCTGTCTGAACGATCTTTTCAGCCATCTTACATATTCCTCCTTACTTTCTGATTTTCTGATCACCTGTAGACCAGACGTGTTTTTCTTTTGCTGCCGAAGGCTTATTCTGCGCCATGACACCGGCCAGGGGATGCGGCACATACGGCTCTTCCAGATAGGCGAGTTCCTCGTCCGTGAGCTCCAGATCGACCGCTTTTGCCGCACCTTCGATATGATGCATCTTCGTCGCACCGACGACCGGAGACGTCACCTTGGTGAGCAGCCAGGCGAGAGAGACTTCCGTCATGGTTACGCCGTGCTTTTCCGAGATCTCCGCGACGCGGGAGATGATCACGTTGTCCTGCGCCGCCGTGGCGTCATATTTGAATTTTGCATAGGCGTCTTCCTCGGCGCGCTTCGTTCTGCCTTCTCCTGGGAGCCTTGAAAGTCTGCCGGAAGCCAGAGCACTATAAGGCGTAAGGGCGATGTTCTCTTCCTTGCAGTAAGGAACCATTTCCCGTTCTTCTTCACGGAAGATCAGGTTGTAATGCCCCTGAATGGAGACGAACTTTGTAAAGCCTTCCTTTTCCGCCAGGGCATTGGCTTTAGCAATCTGCCAGGCAAAGCAGTTGGAAATGCCGATGTACCTGGTTTTTCCTTCCTTCACGATACGGTTCAGGCCGTCCATGATCTCTTCGATGGGCGTCTGCCAGTCCCACATGTGATAGATGTACAGATCCACATAATTCATGCCCAGGTTTTTCAGGCTCGTGTCGATCATGTTCTCGATGTGCTGCTGGCCGCTGACGCCGCGCTCGATCTCCTCCTGCGTTCTCGGAAGGAATTTGGTGGCGACAACCACCTCATCACGCTTTGCAAAATCCCGCAGCGCCCGGCCGACATACTGCTCGCTGGTACCGCTCTGATAGGCGATGGCTGTATCATAGAAGTTGACGCCCAACTCCAGTCCCCGCTTGATGATCTCTCTGGTATGCTCCTCATCAATGGTCCAGCTGTGCTGCCCTCGCCCGGAATCCCCGAATCCCATGCAGCCCATGCAGATCCGGGATACAACAAGGTCTGAATTTCCAAGTTTTGTATACTTCATTATGCTCCTCCTGATTTACTGTATTTCGTCCAGAAAACGACGTATCTCCGTTTCATTCGGACGGTTGTCTGGTATTTTCATCCGCTGTTCACTCGCCCAGCAGCCGGATCAGGCAGCTGTAAGTGAGCTCATAAACAGTTTGATACACGTAGTTGATCCCTGCTTCCTTCATGGCGGTCTTCTGTTTATCTGTTACCGCTGTATAAGGGTATATTCCAAACATGAAAGGATAGAAGGTATAAATGAAGTTCTGAATCTCTGCAGCACTCATGTCCGGACAGAACTTTGTGAGAAGCATGCACAACAAACGCATGGAATGCCCATACGACTGCTTGAAAGCGGTCAGCAGCTCCTGGCGGCTGTTTGCTTCCATATCGTAATTGTTCATGGAAAGAAGCTTTAAGAGCTGTTCCCGTCCTGAAAGAGACGAAGCAATCTTTTCCGCCAGCTCCGCTTTCGTCATCTGCTCATTTCCATTCAGTATAGCAGTCAGGTTTTCATTCCAGCGGTCGTATTCTCTTTGAAAGAGTCCCAGAAAAATCTCTTCCTTTGTCTCAAAGTAGTTATAGATGGTGGGACGGGAAAAGGACGTGAGATTTCCGATCTCTTTGAGAGTAATATCCCGGAAGCTCGTCGTCTGATAGAGCTGTTCACAGGCATTTATGATTTCTTCTCGTCTTTGCGTGATCTGTTCCGGCGTAACTTTTCTCATAATTCAGACCCTCTTCATTTTCCAAACGTGCTGACAGCGTGTCAGTATATTTATTATAAGCGTTCTTTGACACCGTGTCAAGATATTTAAGGAACATATTCTCATTACTCTTTTTCAAGCATGTATGAGGTTACAGTCAGGACCACCGGCTTTTACTGGGAAGAAAAGAAAGTCCGGCAGTCTGGCTTATCGCCTTCGAGCGTTTCTGCTTTTCATCGGAATTCTTTGCGCTGGATTTTTGCCAGAATAAAAAGACCGTCGACAGATTAAAAATCCCCATCAACGGCCTTTAATATTTCCATCTCTCATATCGATTGCAACATTTCCTGACCCGTCAACTACATACCTGCAAATATCTGAACAGTACTCTCGTCCATACAGGTCCATCGCTACGAACCAGCATTCATTGCCATCTTCGTCCACGGATCCCCCGTCCAGAAAGGCTGCTTCCCCGATATCCAGAGAAAAAAGCTTCTTTAGTACAGATGCATACCGTCTGGAAGGCGACATAGCTGCGTAATCGTCAATTCCTGGGTCTTTCGGTGTAACCGGATACCATATGGATATTCCTGCCGCACCCATGGCAGCTGTACTGCACACGCGATAGGCAACTACACGGTCAATGGCTTCGGAAAGCTTATCCCAGGGCACATCATCCGTTCCGTACGCCTCGGCGCATCCATCAGCCAGGCCTTTCAGATCTATAAGATTAGATCTTCCCTCCTCTTCCGACGAGCCGCCAAAGCATTCTGCAGTATGTGCGCCAAATGCGAGACGGCGCACCGATCATGTCACCAAGAATTGCTCCAATCATTCTCTCACCTCCCGCGGCTCTCAAAATCCTCCACAATCTCCGCGCACCAGGCAGCATCAATTTCCCGGCCACTGCGCGCCATCGAAATGGCCTGCCCTGCCACCTTGAAATTCAAACTGGTTCCGGCACCGTCACAGGCATATCGTACGGCACGGTCCTCACGAATGCCAAAGCTTCGCGCCGCCGAAATCGCATCCATGTTTGCACCGAGGAAAAGAAACTCCCAGCCGTATTTTTCCTGCTCATGCTTCACCATCCGCTGTACCTCTTTATAGCTGTAGAACCGGCTGGCATTTTCCATTCCATCTGTGGTGATAACGAAGATGGTTTTCCCGGGACGATCCTCTTCCCGCGCATACTTATGCACATAACCAATATGATGCACGGCGCCTCCGATCGCATCCAGCAATGCTGTACAGCCGCCAACGAAATATTGTCTGTCTGTCATCGGTTCCACATTCCGGATGTCTGCGCGGTCATAAATGACAGTGCTGTCATCGCTGAACATCACAGCAGAGAGGACAGCCTCTCCCGGCTCCTTCTTCTGCTTTTCGACCATTGCGTTGAATCCGCCGATCGTGTCGTTTTCCAGTCCCGCCATTGAACCGCTCCTGTCGAGAATAAATACGATTTCTGTCAGATTTTTGTTCATAATAATAATCTCCTTTCAGATTTGTTGTTCGAAGTATAACAAATCCAAAAGGAGATCAGGTCAACCCTGAGTTGACTTTTCAGGCTCTCTCAGATACGCATCAATCTTTTCGATGATCTCCGGAGTCTTATAATCTTTTCCGTCCACTCCATGTATTATCGTATAGCAGAAATTATCCGCAAGTGTCTCCTCAGGATCAATCACATAGTCCGTGTTTTCCCCGAAGACTTCCCAGAAATTGTCCGCCTCCTCAGAAGAGTACACAGTGGACAGGTCGTCTACCGGTACCAGTCCGGTCATACTATTTATGTAACAAAACAAAACACAAAAACAAACAGCCTCCGGGCACCATATAAATATAAAAAAGGAGATGAAAACGCGATGATCGAATTAGGAATCCTTCTTACCATAATCTATGGCGTTGACTACAAAAAATAATATTTAAAGAGCGGGAGATATACCACGAGTACATCTCCTTTTTCGGCTGCTCACACGCTCGAGGAGCACGCAGCATTCCGTGTGGGAAGTCCAGGCGAACATATCTACAGGTGTTATTTTTTTTACTTTATAGCCTTCGGAGGTCAGATAAGCCAGATCCCGGGCAAGCGTTTCAGGACTGCAGGAAATATAGACGATCCTTTCCGGAGCCATCCTGCAGAGCGATTTTAAAAACACCCTGCTGCTTCCGGACCTCGGCGGATCCATGAACACAACGTCCGTCTTTTCGCCCTTCGCTGCAAGGCTTTCCATATACTCGCCCGCATCTGCCTTCACAAATGTAATATTTGTGATCTTGTTATCCCTTGCATTCCGGACAGCATCCCTCACTGCATCAGAAGAAAGCTCCGCTCCTGTGACAGACCCTGCCTTTCCTGCTGCCAAAAGGCCGATCACGCCGGTTCCGCAGTAAGTGTCAAGCACTTTTTCTTTCCCGGTCAGGCCCGCAAAACTCACAGCTCTCTCAAACAGAATCTCAGCCTGTACCGGATTCACCTGAAAGAAGGAACCGGGTGAGAGGCGAAAACGCAGCCCTCCCAGTGTATCATAGATAAATCCCGGACCATACAGCACAATGTTCCTGTCTCCCAGAACCATGGTTGTTTTTCTGGAATTAATATTCAGAATAACTGTCGTGATCTCGGGATGCACTTTCCTGACAGCCTTCACAAAATTGTTTTTTGAAGGAAAAACCGGCGATGCCGCCACCAGAATCAGCATGACTTCACCGGTATGATATCCTCTCCGCACCATGACATGCCTCAAAAGGCCATATCCGGTGTCCTCATCATAAATCCTGATGCGGAATGACTGGCAGAGATCTGCCACAGTATCAATGATCTTCTGACAGCCTTCATCCTCAATCAGGCATTCTTTCACGGGGATCACCTTGTGAGATTCTTCCCTGTACATTCCGGATACTGTCCTGCCGCTGCGCCCGCGGCTCATGACACGGTGTACCTTCTGTCTGTAAAACCAGGGACAGTCCATTCCGATGATCGGTGAGACCGGACCGTAACCGGACAGCAGTTTTTCAACATACTTCTGCTTTTTTGAGAGCTGCTCCGTGTAATCCATTCCCTGATAGACGCATCCGCCGCATCTGCCGGAATACATGCAGGCACGAGCAGCTTTGTTTTGTCTTTTGTCTGTCAATATTCTATCCCCATCAGCGTCAGTCCCCGTGCCGGCGCAGTCGGTCCCGCAGCCTCCCGGTCGCGCGCATCCATGATTTCCTTCATTTTTTCAGGCGGATACTGTCCGTTGCCGATCTCGATCAGTGTTCCCGCAATAATTCTGACCATGTTGTAAAGAAATCCTGTGCCGGATATCCGGATTGTAACTATGTCCCCGTCACGAAAGATCTCAGCGCGAGTCACCGTGCGAACCGTAGATTTTACCTGGGCTCCGGATCCGCAGAAGCTCGCAAAGTCGTGCCGTCCGATCAGAAAAGAAGCGGCCTCCCTCATCAGCTGTTCATCCAGTCTGTAATGATAAAAATAGGAGTAAAGCCTCTCGGTCGGTACCGGAAAATGCCGGTTCAGGATTCTGTATTCATAAGTTTTTTCACTGTCAGCATAGCGGGGATGAAAGTCCGGTTCCACCTCCTCGGAGAGCTGAATCCGGATGTCCTCCGGCAGAGACTGATTCAAGGCGTAGGAGATTTTTTCTCCCGGAATCCGTGTATTCGTGTCAAAGACGCACACGTTTCCAAGAGCATGAACCCCCGCATCGGTCCTGCTCGCCCCCATCACTTCGATTTTCTCTCCCAGCAGTTCTGACAGACAGTCATTCAAAACTCCCTGAATGGTAGTTCCATTCGGCTGGATCTGCCAACCGCAGTAGTTGGTGCCGTCATATGCGACAACCATCCCGATTCTCTTCATCGTTCACCTCATATGCAGAAGAAAGGCATATATGTGCTTCCCGTTAAAGTCCAAATACTTTGAAAAGAACAGCCACAGCAAGATAAACCGCAAGAATCACATACGCAATTGCATCATTGCTGTGGTATGTGAGAGGTTTCATCTGTGTTCTGTGCTCCCCTCCATGATAACATCGGGCTTCCATCGCAAGGGCCAGATCATTCGCTCTTCGGAAGGCCGAGACAAACAGAGGAACCAGCAGCGGTATCATGTTTTTTGCCTTTTGTATAATATTTCCCTTTTCAAAATCCGCACCGCGTGCAATCTGCGCTTTCATAATCTTATCAGCTTCTTCCATCAGAATCGGAATAAACCGAAGGGCGATCGACATCATCATGGATATTTCATGAACCGGTACATGGATTTTGTTCAACGGCCTGAGGGAACGCTCCAGCCCGTCCGTCAGCTGATTCGGAGTCGTTGTCAGAGTCATAAGTGAAGAGCCGATCACCAGATAAATCAGGCGGATGGCCATCCTGCCTGCCAGGATGATTCCTTCTTTTGTAAACTTAATGACCCAGATCTGCCAAAGCACTTCCCCAGGAGTAAAAATCATATTAAAAAACGCAGTAAAAAGAAGGATCACAATGACAGGCTTCACGCTTTTCAGGATGATCTTCCAGGGAATTCTCGACAAAGAGATCATAGCACCAAGAAACACGGTTGCAGCCAGATATCCGGGAATGGTGCTGAACAGAAACACCGAGATAATAAAAACCAGGGTTCCAGACAGCTTGGTTCTTGGATCCAGTCTGTGAAGATGTGATTTTCCCGGATAATACTGCCCGATTGTGATGTCCTTGATCATGAGACTTCACCTCCTGTATCCGGTGTATTCTCTCTGCTGACTGCAAAGCAGGAGAGAATTGTTCTCTTTGCCTCCTCGACTGTTCCTGCAGTAATATCCACATCCAGCCCGCACTCTTTTAAATCATGCAGAATGTAAGTAACCTGCGGAGCAGACAGGCCCATCTCCTCCAGCTCTTTATAATGCATGAACACCTTTTTGGGTGTGTCGTCATAGACCACCTTTCCCTCATTCATGACAATCAGGCGTTCTGCATATTTAGCAATGTCCTCCATGCTGTGGGATACAAGTACTACTGTAATACCGCGTTCCCGGTGAAGCTCAGCGATCTGGTCAAGAATCTCATCCCTTCCGTGCGGATCCAGGCCTGCCGTCGGCTCATCGAGTATCAGAATTCTGGGATTCATTGCCAGTACACCCGCAATCGCAACCCTCTTCTTCTGTCCTCCGGACAGTTCGAACGGCGAGTCCAGAAAGCGTTTTTCCTTAACTCCAACCTGGTGGAGCGCCTTTTTGGCTTCGGCCTCGGCTTCCTCCCGGGTCAGCCCCTGGTTCATCGGCCCAAAGCATACGTCCGAAAGAACATCATTTTCGAAAAGCTGATGTTCCGGATACTGAAAGGCAAGACCAATCTCACTGCGCAGTGCTTTCCGGTCATACTTTTCGCCCCAGATGTCCTCCCCCCGGTAGGTGATGGTCCCCGACGATGGGCGGATCAGGGCATTCAGGTGCTGAATCAATGTTGATTTCCCGCTGCCCGTATGTCCGATCATCCCGATAAACTGTCCATCCGGAATATCAATATTGATATCGTCCAGCGCTTTTACCGCAAACGCTGTCCCGGCGCTGTAAATATAATTCACATGGGAAAGGGATAATGCGGGCGAAGCCTCGTTTCTCGAGAATGGGTTCTGTTCTTCCGGTACCGGCCCGACACTGATCCGTTGTCTTCTTTCGCACTTTTTCAGAACTTCCACCAGCTCTTCCCGGCTCAGAATCCCTTTTGGAACCGGAAGCCCTGCTTTGCGGAGCTCATATCCTAAAAGTGTGGCCTGTGGTACATCCAGCCTCAGTTCCTTCAGCCGTTCCACCTGCGAAAAGACCTCCCTCGGAGTCCCGCTGAGAGCCACACTTCCGCTATCCATCACAAACACCCGGTCTGCCCGTATTACTTCTTCCATATAATGCGTGATCAGAATAATCGTCACGCCTTCCTGCCTGTTCAGCTCGAGTGCGGCTTCAAGCACCTCCCGCCTTCCGACAGGATCCAGCATCGCGGTCGGTTCGTCAAGCACAATACATCTCGGGCGCATTGCCATCACTCCGGCAATCGCCACTCTCTGCTTTTGTCCTCCGGACAGGCGGTTCGGGGAGTGGGACCGATAAGCTGTCATACCCGTTTTCCGCAGGCTCTCGTCGACACGCTTCCAGATTTTTTCAGTCGGAATTCCCAGATTTTCCGGTCCGAACCCGACATCCTCCTCCACTACGCTGGCAATAATCTGGTTGTCCGGATTCTGAAAAACCATGCCGGCTTTCTGGCGCAGCTTCCAGAGTTCCTTCTCTTCTTTCGTGTCTCTTCCATCGATCCACATGGTTCCTTCAGTCGGCAGAAGCAGAGCATTCATGTGCTTAGCCAGGGTTGATTTTCCTGATCCGTTGTGCCCTAAAATCGCAATGAACTCCCCTTCTTCGATATCAAGATCTACATCTTTGACCGCGCGCTGCGGTTCTGAAGCATTTCCGTCGTCATCATATTTAAAATAGTCGAATCCCAGCTTGAGGGCTTTGATGATTCCCATTTAAACTCCCTATATCTCGTGCGTGGTCAGAGCATCTATTTTTTCCCATATGTCATCCCTTCCCTGCCTGGTAAGGGATGAATACGGAATCAGTACCGCATCCGAGGGAAGCGAAAGGCCTTCCCTTATTGCCTTTAGCGCTTTCGGAACCTGGCTCCGCTTCAGTTTGTCCAGCTTTGTACAGATAATAATCGGCCGATAGCCGTTTTCCACGATCCAGTCATACATCTGATGATCATTGGCATTTGGTTCATGACGGATATCCACAAGAAGAAAAACCGCTTTCAGATCCTTTGAGCTTCTCAGATACCGCTCAATCATCTCTCCCCATCTCTGCTTTTCCGTCACGGACGTTTTGGCATAGCCATATCCGGGAAGATCCACCAGATAAATGGCGTCGTTGATATTATAGAAATTGATCGTCTGAGTCTTTCCGGGCTGCGAGCTTGTCCTGGCGAGGGACTTACGGTTAACCAGGGCATTGATCAGGGATGATTTTCCCACGTTGGATCTGCCGGCGAATGCCACCTCCGGCCTTCCCGTCTCCGGCAGCCGGCTCGTCACCCCGCAGACGATGTCAAGCGATACTTTTCTGAGTACCATTTTTCATCCTCTCGTTTCTATTCTGAACCATTCATTTTTTCATGCTGTCGACTGACATCACAGCACAAGTGCGCTTGCCAGCACATTTTTCATCGAATCCACAAATGTCACATTCAATCCTTCCAGGATCTCCTGATCCATCTCTGCAATATCCGCTTTATTGTCCTCCGGAACCAGTACATTATGGATCCCGGCATATCTTGCCGCGAGCAGCTTTTCCTTAAGGCCCCCGATTGCAAGAACTCTTCCACGGAGCGTAATCTCACCTGTCATCGCCAGATCCGCCTTCACAGGTTTTTCAATTATGGCAGACAGGATTGCCGTCGCCATCGTGATCCCGGCCGACGGGCCGTCCTTCGGTACTGCACCTTCGGGAATATGGACATGGATATCATGCTCCTTGAAAAACTCAGGTTCAACTCCATATCCGTAAGCAATGGAACGAATATATGTCATGCCCGTCCTGGCAGATTCCTGCATGACATCGCCAAGACGGCCTGTCAATATCACGTCTCCCTTTCCGGCAAGCACATTTACCTCAATTTGCAGGGTGTCTCCCCCAGCCTGCGTCCAGGCAAGACCTCGGGCAATTCCGATTTCGTCCTTTTTATTGGCCATCAGGAAATTATAACGCTCTTTCCCGAGGAAGCCGGAAAGATTCTTTTGAGTGACCGTCACTTTTTTCCGGTTCTCTTCCATTATCATCCTGGCTGTTTTTCGGCAGATTCTTCCGATCACCCGTTCAAGATTCCGGACACCGGCTTCTCTTGTATAGTGGTTTATAATTCTGCGCAGCGCGGCCTCCTGTATCACCAGACGGCCTTTCTCAATTCCATTGATGTCCATCTGCTTCGGAATCAGGTGTCTGCGCGCAATATGCATCTTCTCATTTTCCGTATAGCCTGAGATTTCAATCAGCTCCATACGGTCGAGCAGAGGCCTGGGAATTGCTCCCGCATCGTTTGCTGTCGCGATAAACAGAACCTCCGAAAGATCCTGCGGCATATCAATGTAATGGTCATTAAAATGGCTGTTCTGCTCCGGATCAAGCACTTCCAGCAAGGCTGATGAAGTATCTCCTTTATGATCCGATGACGTTTTATCAATCTCATCAAGCAGCATCAGGGGGTTGCTTACCCCGGCCTGCTGCAGCGCGGCCGTGATTCTTCCGGCCATCGCTCCGACATAGGTCCGTCTGTGTCCCCGGATCTCCGCTTCATCACGCACTCCTCCGAGGCAGACACGCACATATTTTTTGTGCATCGCCTCGGCCAGCGATTTCGCAATAGACGTTTTTCCTGTTCCCGGAGGCCCCGCAAGGCAAAGGATCGGGCTCTTTCCCTTATGGGTAAGCGAACGGACCGCAAGGAATTCGAGAATCCGTTCCTTAACATCCACAAGGCCGTAATGACCCTCATCGAGAATTCTGGCAGCTTCCTTCAGGTCCTCGCTGTCATGCGATTTCCGGTTCCAGGGCAGCGAAAGAAGGGTTTCGATATATCCTCGGCTCACATTTGTTTCTGCCGCATTGTTTCCAAGAGTCCGGAACCTGCTGATTTCTTTCTGGATTCTTTCCTTTATTTCCTGAGGCGCGTCCAGATTCTTCAGCTGTGAGAGATACTCGTCGGCATCATCCATCGTGCGGTCCTCTCCCAGCTCCTCCCGGATAACCTTCAGCTGTTCCCGGAGCACGTATTCCCGCTGGTTCTTGTCGATCCGTTCCTTAACCTTTTTCTGAAGCTCCTTCGAGTAGGCAGCCACCTGAATTTCCGATGTAAGGAGTGAGCCGAGCACTTCAAACTCCTCCTCAAGCGACATCGCTTCGAGAATATGCTGCTGGTTCATATATGTCAGAGGAAGGTTTATCTCAATACCTGCCATCAGAGCCGCAAGATCTTCTGTGTCAAGAATCTGCATTGCCAGCTCTTTACCGATCTTACCGCTCTCCCGCGCGTATCTTTCAAAAAGTTCCTTCATCGTACGGAGCATGGCCTCGGCCACAGCAGGCGCGCAGCTTTCTGCAGAATCCTGCTCAATCCACGCTATTCTTCCCGACAGGTACGGCTGTTCACTGTCAAATCCGAGCAGTTCTGCCTTTTTTTCTCCCTCCACTAGAATCCTTATTACATTCTGCGGAAGTTTTACCACCTGCTTAATATACGCTGTCGTGCCGATCTGATAAAGGTCAGTGATCCCCGGGTTCTCAACGGCAGCATCCCGCTGCGTTATCAGAAATACTCTCTGGTCATCCAGCATTGCAGCTTCAATCGCCCTGATCGAACGTTTTCTGTTAACATCAAAATGTATGATCATTCCCGGAAGGACTGTAATGCCCCGCAAAGCAATCACCGGCAGAAGAGTTTTTTCGTTTGTCATCTGTTTCGTCTTCCCTCACTCTCAGCTATCTGTTTCGGGATATCAGGCAGTTTCAGGCCCGCCTTTTCTGCGTCGCTGGCCTGAGCGCTGTCCCTGACGGCCGTGTGCCGGCGGCTCGCCCCGTGTCAGCACGGCTTCGCCAGTCCCATCGATCACGTCTTTTGTGATAGTGCACTCCCGGATTGTCCTGTCAGAAGGAATTCGGTACATCAGATCCATCAGGGCTTTCTCCATGATGGAACGAAGGCCGCGGGCACCCGTCTTGCGCTCAAGTGATTTTCGCGCAATCTCCGTCAGTGCTTCATCCGTAAATGTAAGTTCCACTCCATCCAGTTCAAACAGCTTATGGAACTGGCGGGTAAGTGAGTTTTTCGGCTCCTTCAGGATTCGAACCATAGCTTCTTCATCCAGGGCATCCAGCGAAACCACGACCGGAACACGGCCGATAAACTCGGGAATCAGGCCGAACTTTATGAAATCCTCCGGCATGACATCTTTCAGTACTTCTCCGACATTTCTCTCATTTTTCGCCGTCACCTCAGCCCCAAAACCGATTGCTTTTGTATCCTGGCGGGCATCGATAATCTTCTCCAGGCCGTCGAATGCACCTCCGCAGATAAAAAGGATATTGGTGGTATCGATCTGGATGAATTCCTGATGCGGATGCTTGCGTCCTCCCTGCGGCGGCACAGAAGCGACGGTCCCCTCCAGGATTTTCAGAAGCGCCTGCTGGACGCCTTCGCCCGAAACATCCCTTGTGATCGATACATTCTCCGATTTTTTGGTGATTTTATCAATTTCATCGATATATATGATCCCGTACTGGGCACGTTCCACATCGTAATCAGCAGCCTGTATGATCTTCAGGAGAATGTTTTCAACATCCTCACCCACATATCCGGCTTCCGTCAGCGTTGTCGCGTCGGCAATCGCAAAGGGAACATTTAAGAGTCTTGCCAGAGTCTGGGCAAGCAGTGTTTTTCCTGATCCGGTCGGCCCCAGCATCAGAATATTGCTTTTCTGCAGCTCAACGTCCAGGTTTTTCTGGGTTGTCACTCTCTTGTAATGGTTATATACACTGACCGAAAGGGTCTTTTTTGCCTCATCCTGGCCTATGACATAGTCGTCCAGAATGGCATGGATCTCCTCCGGCTTCAGAAGATTGATTTCCCCTCCGAACAGATCCATATCCCCCATGTTGTTCATCTCATCTTCCATAATCTCGGAGCAGATTCCTACACATTCGTCGCAGATATATACTCCTTCCGGACCTGCAATCAGCTTGTGAACCTGGTCTTCTGTCTTGTGGCAGAACGAACACCGGATCCTGCCATCCCCTTTTTTTCCAGCCATTTAACAGTATTTTCCTTTCTATTACTCCTGCTCACTTCCTGCAGGGGATTTTGTTTATACACAAGACAAGACCCCTGCAGTTACAGGAGTCTTCTCTGTTCCTCATTCCATCACTTGTGCTCAACCACACCATCAATAATGCCGTAGTCTTTTGCTTCTTCTGATGTCATGTAATTATCCCTCTCGGTATCCTGCTCGACCTTTTCAAGAGGCTGGCCGGTGTTCCTGGAGAGAATCTCATTCAATTTCTTCTTTGTCTGCAGAATATGCTCTGCCGCAATGCGAATCTCAGTAGCCTGACCCTGAGCTCCTCCGGATGGCTGATGGATCATAATAGTAGCATTGGGAAGCGCGAACCTTTTTCCTTTTGCTCCTCCGGCCAGAAGGAAAGCCCCCATACTGGCCGCCATGCCAAGGCAGATTGTCGATACATCGCATTTGATATACTGCATGGTATCATAAATCGCCATACCGGCGGAAACAGAACCTCCCGGACTGTTGATATAAAGCTGAATATCCTTACCCGGATCCTGTGCCTCCAGAAACAGCAGCTGGGCAACTACCAGGCTTGCCGTCAGGTCAGTAACTTCCTCTCCGAGGAAAATAATCCTGTCATTCAGCAGACGGGAATAGATATCATAGCTGCGTTCTCCTCTGCTGGTCTGTTCAATAACATAAGGTACAAAACTCATTCAATCCTCCTCCGGATCCTTTTCCGGATGCTCAGTCCCAAGTACTTATGCTTCTTCGCTGTCTGCGTTTTCGGTCTCGACTGCAGACTCTGCGATCAGTGTAACAGCCTTCTGAACCGAAAGATCCTTCTTGATCTGCGCAAGCTCCTCTTCGCTCATCATATCCTTAAGGCTGTCAAGCTCAAGGTGATACTGCTCCGCCATCTTGCTGATTTCCGCGTTTACTTCGTCCTCATCCGGCTGGATATCCTCTGCCTCGGCAACTTTTTCAAGAACCAGACGTGTCTGAATAGTCTTCAGTGCCTGCGGTTTGATATCCTCCAGCATACGGTCCATGCTCTGGCCGGTGAACTGGAAATACTGCTCCATCGTCAGTCCCTGAGACTGCATTCTGCGGGAGAAGTCATCCATCATGCTTCTTGCCTGTGTATCTACCATCGCATCCGGAATTTCCATCTCAGCGTTGGCGATCACTTTATCAACAGCGGCATCCTCCTTCAGGCGGAGAGCTTCGTCCGATTTTTTCTTTTCAAGATCTTCCCTGATGCTTGCTTTATACTCATCCAGTGTTTCGAAATCACTTACATCCTGGGCAAACTCATCATCCAGTTCCGGAAGCTCCTTCTTCTCAACCTTCTTGATATCACACTGGAAAACAGCCTCTTTCCCTGCAAGCTCCTTTGCCTGATACTCTTCCGGGAAAGTTACATTCACAACAACATGTTCACCGGCCTTTGCGTCAACCAGCTGCTCTTCGAATCCGGGGATAAACGAGCCTGATCCAAGAACCAGCGGATGATTTTCAGCCTTGCCGCCGTCAAACGGAACATCGTCTACAAATCCCTCGAAATCGAGCGTCACAGTATCTCCGTTCTCTGCTCCGCGATCCTCAACGGACACCATCCGGCTATTCTTTTCCTGTTCTTTTTTCAGAGCTTCCATGACATCATCATCTGTCACAGTAAGATCGGAAACAGGAACCTCAAGTCCTTTATACTGGCCAAGGGTTACTTCCGGCCTTACAGCTACTTCAGCTGTAAAGATAAAGGGCTTGCCCGGCTCAAGCTGGGTCACGTCGATTGTCGGCTGGGAAACGATCTGAAGACCGCTCTCAGAGGCTGCTTTGCGGTACTCTTCCGGGAGCAGCTCGTTCGCTGCATCCTCAAGAAATACTGCTGCGCCATACATTCTCTCGATCATTTTGCGGGGAGCTTTTCCTTTACGAAAGCCCGGAATGGAAATTCTCCCTTTTGCTTTCTGGTATACTCTGTTTATCGCTTTATCGAGATCCTCAAATGACACCTCGACGGTAAGCTTTGCCATATTTTTTCCCAGATTTTCAACCTGTACGCTCATTTTTTATGTTTCCTCCTTGAAATTCGCAATCATTGAAGTAGTATATCACACGAAAAACCAAAACGCAATACCGCAAAGAAGTGGATTTTTGCGGTATTCTTGTGATAAGTACTCAGCAGACAGCCCGGCAATCCGCCGTTTCCGGTTTCTCAGGCTACTACCTGTACCGCGATTTCTGCTGCTTTTTCTTCGGATATCAGCTGGCTGATCAAGGCCAGCGCAAACTTAAGCGCCGTGCCCAGACCACGGCTCGTAGTGATATTCCCATCTACAACAACGCTGTCCTCCAAAGCTTCGCTGCAGTCGAGCTCGGAAAGCATCGACGGATAGCACGTTGCTTTTTTACCCTTCAGCATTCCAAGGGAAGAAAGGACCGTCGGTGCCGCACAGATCGCCGCAAGTTTCCCTTCATTATTATAATGGCCGCAGAGAATCTTTTTAAGAGGTTCACACTTCGCCAGGTTTTTCGTCCCAGGCATTCCTCCCGGAAGAACGATCATTTCGGCATCTGAAAAATCCATGTCTGCCATCACACTGTCTGCCATTACATTGATTCCATGAGAACCTGCGATCTCACGGTCCGCAGTGATTGATACTGTCGTGATGTTTATGCCGGCCCTCCGCATCAGGTCAACAACCATCAGGCCCTCAATTTCCTCAAAGCCGTCAGCCAGAAACATATACACCTTTTTTGTTCCGTTCATTCTGATTTCTCCTTCCATTTTCAGTATATTTTTTCGATGTTCCGTTCTTCTGTCAGTGCGCAGAACTGTTCCAGATCATCCTGGTTACGTACCAGCATAATCTCCCGGAATTCCCCTGTCGTCCTGTTTCGAAGACCTCCCACCTGTTCCCCGTTGCAGATACTGCACTTCAATACCGGCTGCCATAAAGCCTTATCATAGGAAATCCGTTCTGTATTTTTCTTTTTTCTTCCAAACATATCTCACAACCCATTTTTTAAAAAAGACTTGATTTTTTATATTCCCTGTGCTATTATAATCAGGCATGCAGATATAGTTCATTGGTAGAACATCAGCTTCCCAAGCTGAGGAGGCGGGTTCGATTCCCGTTATCTGCTTCTTTTAAAGGCTCCTTTCTGAGGAGCCTTTTTCATTTCTGCAGTCAAGGCCTCTTTCTTCCGTAAATTGAAGCCAGTAAACGCATTTTCTCCGCCAGGTCAGGGGTCGTCTGCCCTTCCTTCAGTCTCCATTTCCAGTTTTTTCCCGAGGTGGAAGGAGTATTGATCCGCGCGCCGTTGTCGAGCCCCAGATAATCCTGAACAGGGATGATGCAGAGCTTTGCCACGCTCATAAGAGCAAGGCATACCATATTTGCGCAAAGCTCATCGTCCGGCGCTTCTTCCCGGTTCAGATAACGCCGCACCTTATCTTTTTCTTCCTCCGGGAGTCCCTTCAGCCATCCTGTCAGCGTTTCGTTATCATGTGTCCCTGTATAAACCACACAGTTCCGTTCATAATTATGCGGAAGATAATCGGCCGCGTCGCCCGTATCCCGGGAATCAAACGCGAACTCCAGCACCTTCATATTCGGAAATCCGCTGTCGCGCACCAGCTGCCTGACGGATTCTGTCACATACCCAAGATCCTCAGCGATGATTTCTTTCTCTCCAAGCTGCTGTGAAATTGTCCGGAACAGATCCATCCCCGGTCCTTTTTCCCACCAGCCATTCGCCGCTGTTTTATCGCCAAACGGAATCACATAATACTCATCGAATCCGCGGAAGTGGTCAATCCTGAGAACATCATAAATCTTAAAACAGTGCTGCATTCTTTTCAGCCACCATGAAAAGCCGGACTGCCTGTGAACTTCCCAGTTGTACAGAGGATTGCCCCAGATCTGCCCGTCCTTTGCAAATCCATCCGGCGGACATCCTGCGACCTGGACCGGCCTGTTGTTTTCGTCCAGACGAAACAGCCAGGGACTGGCCCATGTGTCTGCGCTGTCCATCGCCACATAAATCGGGATGTCTCCGATGATCCTTATACCAACCCCGTTCGCATATTGTTTCAGTTTTTTCCATTGCTGATAAAACTTGAACTGCATATACTCCTGGAATTCAATGTCGAAATACAGCTCTCTTCTGTAATAATCCAGTGCGTTCTGCCATCTTTTTCGGATATCCTCCGCCCATTCCGTCCAAGGCGCACCGCCAAATCTGCCTTTGACAGCCATGAAAAGGGCATAATCCTTCAGCCAGAAGCCTTCCTTCTCCAGAAAGTGCTGAAAATCCTGGTTTTTGCTGATATCGCTCCGTTCATATGCTTTCCGAAGAAGCCCGAATCTTCCCTCGTAAAGCTTTGCGTAATCTATCCTTGACGGATCATTTCCAAAGCTTACGGATCGGCACTCCCTGCGAGTAAGAACGCCCTCCTCGATCAAATCCTCAAGGCTGATAAAATATGGGTTTCCGGCAAATGTCGAAAAAGACTGATAGGGCGAGTCTCCATAGCCGGTAGGACCCAGCGGCAGAATCTGCCAGCAGTTCTGCCCGGCCTCTGCCAGAAATTCCACGAATTCGTAGGCGCTCCTGTCAAAACATCCGATCCCATAGCGGGATGGCAGACTGCTGACAGGAAGGAGGACGCCGCATTCCCGTGCATCCGTTTTCATCTATATCTCTCCTTTACAGCGGTAAATAAACAATTTAATTGGTAACTGTTCAGCACCCCATGGACATGATCGGAATTTTGAATGAAATGCCTGCATTTCAGGCAAATTTCGATCAATGTCCATGGGGCGGGCAAGACGCGAAGCGTCTCTGACCGCCCACATGAGGAATGCAAAGCATTCCGAATGATGGGTGCTGAACAATTACTTTAATTGTAGCATAATTGTCCGTTGTCCACAATGACGAATTCAACCCCGCATTCTTTACAAAAAAAAACATCTATGCTATGATGCAGATTAGAATAATCACATGTTTATGGAGAGCAGCTATGAGTATTATAGATTTGCTGAAAGTAATCTTTCTTGGTATTGTTGAAGGTATTACCGAATGGCTTCCTGTCAGCAGTACCGGACATATGATCCTTGTAAATGAGTTTATCAGGCTGAATGTCTCACCGGAATTCATGGAGGTATTCCTTGTTGTCATCCAGCTTGGAGCCATCATGGCCGTCGTCGTCCTGTTCTGGAATAAGCTCTGGCCGTTTTGCATCAACAAGGAGCTTTCCCCCGGGAAAAAGCGGGCAATACAATCAAAACCCGCATTATTGAGGCCGTTTCTTACATTTATTGAGCGTTTCTGTCATAAAGGAAAATGGATGCTCTGGTTCAAGATTATCCTGGCCTGCATCCCCACAATCTTAATTGCGATCCCTTTTGATGACTATATTGATGAACATCTGAACAATTATATTGTTCTTTCGATTGCGCTGATCTTTTATGGTATCCTGTTCATAGTTGTCGAAAATTACAACAGGAATCGTGTTCCCACGACCCGAAGTCTGAAAACACTTTCCTTCCGGACGGCTTTCATAATCGGCCTGTTTCAGGTGCTCGCCGTGATACCGGGTACCTCCCGCTCCGGAGCAACTATCCTCGGGGCGATGCTGATCGGTGTAAAGCGGACAGTCGCAGTGGAATTCACTTTCTTCCTGGCAATTCCTGTCATGATGGGCGCAAGCCTGCTCAAACTGTTAAAATTCGGATTTTCCTTCACAGCGGCGGAGGCTGTGTATCTGGGTTGCGGCTGCATCACCGCGTTTGCTGTTTCCCTTTTTGCAATCAGGGCTCTGCTGAAATACATCCGGAATCATGACTTCAAAGTATTCGGATGGTACCGGATCGTACTCGGAACTGTTGTACTGGTCTATTTTGTATTGAAAAACGGAGGTTTCTAATGGGAAAATTTGTGATGGCTCTGGATCAGGGCACAACAAGCTCAAGATGTATCCTGTTTGACAAATCCGGCAATATCTGCAGCCTGGCAAAAAAGGAGTTTACTCAGCATTACCCCCGTCCCGGCTGGGTGGAGCATGATCCCCTGGAAATCTGGTCTTCCCAGATGGCCGTTGCGGTGGAAGCGATGAGTTCGATCGGAGCGGATGCTGAGGATATCGATTCAATCGGAATCACCAATCAGCGTGAGACCACTATCGTCTGGAACAAGGAAACCGGTCAGCCGGTTTATCCGGCTATAGTATGGCAGTGCCGAAGGACGGCAGATATGATCGACCGGCTGAATGCAGACGGCCTCGGAGATGCTGTCAGGCGAAAAACAGGACTGATTCCGGATGCCTATTTCTCCGGCACCAAAATCCGCTGGATACTGGATAATGTGCCCGGTGCACAGGAGGATGCGGAACAGGGCAGGCTGCTCTTCGGTACTGTAGAAACCTGGCTGATCTGGAAACTGACAAAAGGGGAAGCCCATGTTACGGACTACACAAATGCTTCCCGTACCATGCTTTTTGATATTTACAGACGGGAATGGGATGATGAAATCCTTTCCTATCTCAACATTCCAAAATGTATGCTTCCGGAGGTGAAGCCCAGCAGCTGCATTTACGGGTACTCCAGCGAACAGCTGATCGGCGCCAGAATTCCTATTTCAGGAGCCGCCGGCGACCAGCAGGCCGCACTCTTCGGCCAGTGCTGCTTTCACCCGGGAGACATCAAAAACACATATGGCACAGGCTGTTTTCTCCTGATGCACACCGGAAACAAACCGGTTCATTCCGATCAGGGACTTCTGACTACCATCGCAGTAAACCCCGATGGCTCACCCGGATATGCCCTGGAAGGCAGCGTATTTATTGCCGGCGCTGCTATACAGTGGCTCCGCGACGAAATGCAGCTGATCGAAGACGCCGCTGCTTCTGAAGCCTGCTGCCTGTCCGTTCCGGATACCAATGGCGTTTATGTTGTTCCCGCATTTACCGGTCTGGGAGCTCCCTATTGGGATTCTTATGCCAGAGGAGCTGTCTTCGGGCTTACCAGAGGCGCAAAAAAAGCACATTTTGTTCGTGCAACAGTTGAATCTTTGGCTTTTCAGGTGTATGATGTGATAAGTGCCATGCAGAAGGATTCCGGTGCCAGCCTCCACAGGCTCCGTGTCGATGGCGGAGCAAGCGCCAATGATTTCCTGATGCAGTTTCAGGCAGATATACTTGACGGCAGCGTAATCAGACCCAGCTGTATCGAAACGACGGCTCTCGGAGCGGCATATCTTGCGGGTCTTGCAACCGGCTTCTGGAAAAACGCCGACGAGATAGAAAAAAACTGGAAAGCAGAAAAAACATTCAGTCCTTCGATCGGGACCGACAGACGGGAGACCCTCCTGAGAGGATGGCACAAGGCAGTACAGAGAACCCTCGAATGGGAGAAGGATTAAAGGAGCAATCAAAATGAGAAATAAAACAAGGTATTTTGCTGTCCTGCTGACAGCGCTTACCGCGTGTCTTGCAACAGGCTGTTCAGGAAGCATTAAAGATAAACTGGTTTCAACCATCGGCGGTGATCAGCCTGCAGAGACTACCCCCGCACCGACACCAACCCCAGCGCCGACCCCCACACCGGTTCCGGCCACTCCTACCCCAGTACCTACATCCACACCGGCTCCGCGCATTATCGGCACAAAAACACCGCAGTCAAACTATGTATATATCACCAACAATCTCAATGAGGCGCTTCGCGAAATATACCTGAGAGGTTCCGGTGAAGAAGACTGGGGCAAAAACATGATTCCGGTGGAATCCACTGTTAAGATTTCCGAAAAAGTTCAGATGTGCTATACACCGAGCACCGCTTCCGCCGGCCTGTATGATATCAAGCTTGTGGATAAAAAGGGTAATTCCTACGCGATTTATGAGGTAAACCTGAGTGATTTTGAGGAAGGGACCGTAGGGCTGGAGGACAATATCGCATTTCTGAGTTATATCAGTCTCACGACAGGCGATGAAGTCAGAGCTGAATACAGTGAAACCCTTGCTCAGAACTATGATAACGGTGCAGGCTCCCAGAGCAGCCATGAGGGCGATTACGATTACGGTTATTACGACGACTACGGCAACTGGATAGAGTATGATTACAGCAGCTCCTCTTCAGGCAGTACAGTCGGGGATTCGAGCTATGGATACTATGACGATTACGGTAACTGGATCAGCTATTCTGATTATTCCGAGGATTACAGTTCCTATGACAGTTCCTACGACAGTTCCTATGACAGCGTCTATAACGGCATGGGTACCGGTGTTGCGCTCGGTGGGTATGACGAATATGGCAACTGGGTCGACTACTAAAAAAACAGCATAACTTTGCAGAAGACCGGCTCCTTTTTCAGGAACCGGTCTTCTTTTTATAATTTATATAATCCGACACCATCATGGCTATTTTGAAGGTGAGCGCGTCTTCAAAGGTTCTGATATCCAGTCCGTATTTCTTCTCAATTTTCTCCAGCCGATATACCAATGTGTTCCGATGGACATAGAGCTTTCGGGATGTCTCTGAAAGATTCAGATTATTTTCGAAAAAGGTACGGATAATATTCATCGTCTCCTCATCTAGAGAATCAAGCGTTTTTACCTCATGCGCAGTATGCGGGGAGTTCCCGGATGCGGTACGCGCACGCGTATTCCCGAGAATCTCTTCCATAAACAGCTCGCAGGTTTCCAGCGGTATCTGGTATAAAAGACGTCCGATTCCAAGGTGGGAATAGCCGAACACATTCCTGCCCGCATAGAAAATTCTGCCTGTAACGAGAGCTGTCATCGCTTCCTGATATCCGCTGAAAAGACATGTTAAATCGTCACAGACATTGCTGTATGACACCCACGCTTTTGTCATGACCTCGGTATTCAGCATATCGATGATCAGAGCCGAAATGGATTCTACATCCTCCATGTCCTCGTTTTCCTTCATCTCATGCACCACAACAACAGTAGATTCATCCAGCGCAGATACATAATCCTTGCTGCGGTTCACAAAGATATTGCGGATAATCTCCAGAACCGAGGTATCCGCTGTTGTGGTTCTGATCAGCAGCACGATCCGGCGCGCAGTCGGAGTCAGGTGTATTTTTTTTGCCTGATTATATATCTCTGCAGATGAAAATCTTCCCAGGAGGATATCCTGAATGATCAGGTTTCTGTCATTCTTCCTGGAGCCTGCGCTGAACAGGCTTTCAACCTGGCACACAGCCAACTCGCCCGTCATACCGCATGGTTTCTCTTTTCCACATACGATCAGAAGGTAATCCGAAGCTTCCTCACTGCTGATGCAGTAGATACTGAATGACCCAAAGTGTTCGACCGGAACGTTTTTTTTTCGAAACGCCAGAATGCTCTCTTTTTCGGGAAGGATATCGTTTTGTGTTGTCACATAGATCTGATCACGGCTGTCCAGAATGCAGAAGTCATATCCGCTGATCTCCTTCCAGCGAATCAGGCATTTTTGTAATAATTGCTGTAGATTCATATCATTCCCTATAATGATAACGCCCGGAGATATCATACCTCCGGGCGTTTTGCGTATCAAATCAGTTGCAGATAACCAGTTCGGTCTCTTTGTCAAAGAAATGAGTCTTTGTCATATCGAAAGCAAAGTTGATCTTATCGCCGGTTCTGCTGTTGGTGCGCGGATCAACACGAGCGGTAACCTGTGTTCCGTTTACATCGAAATACAGGAATACTTCGGCGCCGAGCAGCTCGTAAACCTTAACGGTAGAGGTCATCGGAACGCTTCCGGATGCTTTGATGAAATCAGTGGAATCGTGGATATCTTCCGGACGGATACCAAGGATAACGGTCTTGCCGATTGCGCCTTTTTCCTTCAGAGCTTTTGCTTTTTCAGCCGGAACTACAAGATCAGCATCACCGATTGTAGCGATAACATTGCCGCCCTTTTCAGAAATCTTAGCATCAAGGAAGTTCATCTGCGGAGATCCCATGAAACCTGCTACGAACAGATTGCCCGGTTTCTGATACAGGTTCTGCGGTGTGTCAACCTGCTGAACAACGCCATCCTTCATAACAACAATTCTGGTTCCCAGAGTCATAGCCTCGGTCTGGTCATGTGTTACGTAGATGATGGTAGCGCCCAGTCTCT
>CAMOXX010000015.1 GCA_946629475.1 uncultured Blautia sp.
GTGTGCTGAATGACAGGATGGTTTATGTCTACAGTCAGGATGCTTCAGCTTTGGGAGGATCTGTCGGTGAGATGCATGCCAAAAAGATTGCTTCTCTCTACGATCTGGCCATGAAAACAGGAGCACCGATCATCGGACTTCTGGATTCGACGGGACTTCGTCTGCAGGAGGGCACTGATGCTCTGAATGCATTCGGACTTCTTTATGCGGAAGCGGCCAAGGCATCCGGTGTAATCCCGCAGATTACAGCAGTATTCGGAAACTGCGGCGGCGGTCTCTCTGTTCTCAATTCCATGTCGGATTTCTCCTACATGGCTGAGGATGCGAAGCTGTTTGTTTCCGCACCGAACACACTGGCCGGCAACACAGAGGAAAAGAACGATACGGCGAAGGCTGCTCTGAAGGCTGAACTCGGAAGCGTTGACGAAGTCCTTCCCGAAACGGAAGTTCTCGCGAAGATCCGCCTTCTGGCCGGATATCTTCCGTCCAACAACGAGGACGAAGCGCTCGTTGAGTGCATGGATGACCTGAACCGCGAGGTTCCTGTTTTCGCTTCCAATATTGCTGATCCCGCACAGGCACTGACTGATCTTGCGGACGACGGAATCGTCATCGAAACGAAGAAGGGCTATGCAAAGGAAATGGTTACTGCGTTCATCAAACTGAACGGAGCAACCGTCGGCGTCGTCGCCAACCGGAGCAAGGTCTATGATGAGAACGCGGAAGAAGTCGCTTCCTTTGATACCGTACTGACCAGAAACGGTGCCTATAAGGCAGTGAAGTTTATCGACTTCTGTGACTCCTTCGAAATCCCGGTTGTCACACTGACCAATGTCACGGGCTTTGATGCGACCCTGAGCGGTGAGAACGGACTGGACATTGCGGCAGCCAAGCTTGCTGCTGCTTTTGCGGATGCAACGGTTCCGAAGGTGAACGTCATTGTCGGAAGCGCTGTCGGAAGCGCTTATACAGTCATGAATTCAAAGGCACTCGGCGCAGATCTTACGATCGCTGTTCCGGAGGCGAAGATCGCTCTCATGGATGCGAAGATCGCTGCTCAGATCATCGGCGACGGCAAGAGTGCGGATGAAGTGGCTGAAATCAGAAAGAGCTATGAAGCGCTTCAGAACGGAATCGAGAGTGCGGCGGCACACGGTTATGTGGATCAGATTGCTCCCGCATCCGATCTGCGCAAGTATCTGATCGGCGCTCTTGAAATGCTGTATACCAAGAGAGAGGACCGCCCGGCCAAAAAGCACGGAACGGTTTGATAAAAGGAGACACAGAATATGAAAAAATGGATTACACTCCTGTGCGTCATCACCTGTGTCTTTGCTCTGACAGGCTGCGGCAGCACCACCGGCAGAATTGCGGGTGAACCCATGCCGCAGGAAGAAGAGATGGGCTATGTCGCATCAGGCGAGGCACTGGTGGAGAACATCCGCCAGGTGGTCGACCTGGGTATGCAGGATCAGGTAGTAGATGATCCCGTGTACGGACCGGCCATTCAGAGCTGGGAATCCGCGCTGAAAGACATCGGCGAAATTGAGGGTTACCAGAATGAATATGCAGTTTACTCGGACAAAAAGGAAGTTACCGTCAATATCGGAATCGATGGTACCGAACACGACGCGGATGTGGTCATTGTTGCCTCAACGGGGACACAGGGTGCAGAGCTGAAGTCAATTACCACAAACGTCGCATACTCCTTCGGTGAACTGATTGAGCAGGCCGCGCTGAACACCCTGCTCGGAATGGGCACTACTTTTGCAGTCCTGATTCTGCTTGCGGTTCTGATTAACTGCTTCAAGATTATTCCGAAGATTCAGGATTCCTTTGAGAAGAAAAAGAGAGATAAAGCAGCACAGGCTGCTGCCGCGGCAGCACCTGCAGCAGCTCCTGCGGCACCGGCCGCAGCCGCACCGGCGGTACCGGACGTAAGCGCAGTGGATGACGGCGCACTCATTGCAGTCATCGCAGCGGCGATCGCGGCATCCGAGGGCAGAACTTCTGCAGACGGTTTTGTCGTACGTTCGATCCGCAAGGCAAGAAGGAAAGCACAGTAAGAAGCAATCTGATCTGATAATAAATCATACTGGAGGAAATAAAGATGAAAAACTATACAATTACTGTCAACGGTGTGGCATATGATGTTACGGTAGAAGAGAACGGCGCAGGCGCTCCCGCAGCTCCTGTCGCTCCCAGAGCAGCAGCTCCCGCAGCTCCGAAGCCCGCAGCAGCAGCTCCGGCTCCGGCACCCGCAGTATCCGCCGGTGCAGGCAGCATCCGTATTGAAGCAGGCGCAGCCGGCAAGGTCTTCAAGATCGAGAAGAAGGTCGGCGATGCCGTCAAGGCCGGTGACGCAGTTGTTATTATTGAAGCTATGAAGATGGAAATCCCGGTTGTCGCTCCTCAGGACGGAACAGTTGCAAGCATTGACTGTTCAGTAGGCGATCCCTGTGAGGCAGGCGCACTTCTGGCTACGCTGAACTGATAACCCGAGCTGTTTACTGCTCATGAACTGGGAGGTCTTTTGTAAATGGAATATATTGCCAATACTTTAAATAACCTGGTACATCAGACCGCGTTCCTGAATCTGACCTGGGGAAATTATCTCATGATTGCAGTTGCCTGCTTTTTCCTGTATCTGGCAATTGCGAAGGATTTTGAGCCGCTGCTGCTGGTGCCGATCGCATTCGGTATGCTGCTGGTCAACATTTATCCGGATATTATCAAACCGTTTTCAGATTCTTCGAACGGCGGACTGCTGTATTACTTCTACGTACTTGATGAGTGGGCGATTCTGCCTTCTCTGATCTTCATGGGTGTCGGAGCGATGACGGACTTCGGACCGCTGATTGCGAATCCGAAGAGTTTCCTGCTCGGCGCGGCGGCGCAGTTCGGTATTTTCGCCGCCTATTTCGGCGCGATTGCGCTGGGCTTTAACGGAAAAGCCGCTGCTGCCATTTCCATCATCGGCGGTGCGGACGGCCCGACTTCCATTTTCCTGTGCTCGAAGCTGGGACAGACGGATATCATGGGACCGATCGCCGTCGCTGCTTATTCCTACATGTCTCTGGTTCCGATTATTCAGCCTCCGATTATGAAGCTGTTTACCTCGGAAGCGGACCGGAAGATTAAGATGGAACAGCTTCGTCCCGTCTCCAAGCTGGAAAGAATCCTGTTCCCGATCATCGTTACGATCGTGGTCTGTATGATTCTTCCCACGACCGCTCCGCTGGTTGGTATGCTGATGCTCGGCAATCTGTTCAGAGAGTGCGGCGTTGTCCGCCAGCTGACAGAGACAGCCAGCAACGCTCTGATGTATATCGTCGTTATCCTGCTGGGTACTTCCGTCGGTGCCACCACCAGTGCGGAAGCATTCCTGAATGCAGCGACGCTGAAGATTGTCGCCCTGGGTCTGATTGCTTTCTCCTTCGGAACTGCCGCAGGTGTCTGGTTCGGCCAGGCCATGAAGGTTGTTTCCAAGGGTAAGATCAACCCGCTGATCGGCTCCGCCGGCGTATCGGCTGTCCCGATGGCTGCCCGTGTTTCCCAGAAGGTCGGCGCGGAAGCAGATCCCACAAACTTCCTGCTGATGCACGCAATGGGTCCGAACGTCGCAGGCGTTATCGGTACGGCAGTTGTTGCCGGTGTGTTCATGGCAGTCTTTGGAATTGTTTAATAATTTACATAAGGAGAATTTGAAAATGGCTGAAGAACAGGTAAAAAGACCCGTTAAAATTTGCGAGACCGTTCTGCGTGACGCACATCAGTCCCTGATTGCGACCAGAATGCCTACCGATATTATGCTTCCGATCATTGACACCATGGATAAGGTCGGTTATCACTCTGTGGAGATGTGGGGCGGCGCAACCTTTGATGCCTGCCTCCGTTTCCTGAAGGAGGATCCGTGGGATCGTCTGCGCCTTCTGAGAAAGGGCTTTAAAAACACCAAGATGCAGATGCTTCTCCGCGGTCAGAACATCCTGGGATATGCTCACTATGCAGACGACGTAGTGGAGTATTTTGTCCAGAAGTCCATCGCGAACGGTATTGATATCATCCGTATTTTTGACTGCCTGAACGACCTGCGCAACCTGGAGACTTCCGTCCGCGCCACCAAGAAAGAGGGCGGACATGCTCAGATTGCACTGGCTTACACGATCGGCGATGCTTACACTGAAGAGTATTGGGAGAATATCGCACGTCAGATCGAGGAAATGGGTGCGGATTCCATCTGCATCAAGGATATGGCAGGCCTGCTGGTCCCGTACGCAGCTGACAAGCTGGTCCGCGCACTGAAGGCCGGCACGAATCTTCCGATCGACATTCACACACATTACACCTCCGGCTGCGCAAGCATGACTTATCTGAAGGCCATTGAAGCCGGTGCAGATATCGTTGACTGCGCAATCAGCCCGTTCGCAATGGGTACGTCCCAGCCGGCGACCGACGTCCTGGTCGGCGCGCTGAAGGGCACACCGTATGATACCGGCTATGACATGGCAATCCTGAAAGAGATCGCCGACTATTTCACACCTTACCGCGAGGAGTGCCTGGAGAACGGCCTCATGAGCACCAAGGTGCTGGGTGTTAACATTCGTACACTTCTGTATCAGGTTCCGGGCGGAATGCTCTCTAACATGGTGAGCCAGCTGAAGGAGCAGGGCCATTCGGATAAGCTGACTGAGGTTCTGGAAGAGGTTCCGAAGGTCAGAAAAGACCTGGGCGAGCCGCCGCTTGTTACTCCTTCTTCACAGATTGTCGGTACACAGGCCGTTATGAACGTTCTGATGGGCGAGCGCTACAAAGTTGCTTCCGGTCAGACCAAGGATCTGTGCCTCGGCAAATACGGCCAGACCATCAAGCCGATGAATCCGGAAGTCGTCAAGAAGATCATCGGAGATCAGGAACCGATCACCTGCAGACCTGCAGATCTGATCCCGCCGCAGCTTCCTCAGTACGAGGAGGATATCAAGCAGTGGAAACAGCAGGACGAGGATGTGCTTTCCTATGCACTGTTCCCGCAGGTTGCCATTGATTTCTTCAAGTATCGCCAGGCACAGCAGGATAAAGTAGATGTGACCAAGGCCGACACGAAGAACGGAGCATATCCGGCATAATCAGCTGAATGCATTTCGGAAGGAGCCACGGTCTGCGTGGCTCCTTTATCAATTCTTAAGGAGCTTTTTTACAGCTTTATGAGATTAAACAATGCAGTTAAAAAATTAATCATCAACCAGAAGCTGACTGCGTCTCCGGACGGGACAGAACAGGAAGGTTATGCGGACGGATTGAATGAGGACGCAGAAGAGCTTGATCTCTCTCAGGGACTCAGAGATTCCGAACAGCCCTATGTTCACAGCGGGAAAGCAATCAGTACGGTGTGGAAACCGACTGATGTGATTGCCGGTTTTGAGGTGCGGTGCGGTTTTCACACCGTGAATGGTGCGACGGCACTGCCGGGCGCGGTCAATTTTACGGTGTCCTCGGACGGAGCGGAATACTGTGAACTTCTTCTGTTTCACAGAAAAAAGACGGAACCTTTTGCAGTGCTGCCGCTGCCGGAGAAGTACCGCGTGGGAAAAGTCTGGGCCATTCTGGTTTTTGGCCTGAATATTGAGGAATTTGAATACAGCTACCGCATGGACGGCCCGTATGACCCGTCGAAAGGCCTTTTGTTTGACCGCCGCCGGCAGCTGCTGGATCCTTATGCCAAGGCCGTCGTCGGACAGCGTAAATGGGGCGAATCACAGAAGCGGGATGATGCCTATCATGCGAGAGTAGTGCGCAACACCTTTGACTGGCATGATCAGGGGTTCCTCAGAACGCCCATTGAAGATTCTGTCATCTATGAGCTGCATGTGCGCGGATTTACGAGACACGCATCTTCCGGTGTGGAGTATCCGGGTACTTTTGCCGGCATTGTCGAAAAAATCCCTTATCTGAAAGAACTCGGAATCACAGCAGTGGAGCTGATGCCGATTTTTGAATTTGATGAAGTGGCCAACGGACATGAAAACGCCGGAGAGAAGCTCTACGAATACTGGGGATATAATACCGTTGCGTTCTTTGCGCCGAACACGTCCTATGCCGCCTCTGCCGAGTATAACCGGGAAGGAAATGAGCTGCGCCAGCTGATCCGGCTTCTGAAGGAAAACGGGATCGAAGTGATTCTGGATGTGGTTTTCAATCACACTGCGGAAGGCAATGAAGACGGAGATGTTATTTCCTTTAAGGGAATGGACAACAACATCTTCTATATGCTTGCGCCCGACGGTTCCTATTACAATTTCAGCGGCTGCGGCAATACGGTTAACTGTAATCATCCGACTGTCCAGCAGTTTATTGTAGACTGCCTGGAGTATTGGGTCAGCGAGTATCACGTGGACGGATTCCGGTTTGATCTGGCCAGTATCCTGGGGCGGGATGAGAACGGTGCACCGATGGAAAATCCGCCGCTGCTGCAGCGGCTTGCGGAAGATCCGCTGCTCAGAGACACCAAACTGATCGCGGAAGCCTGGGATGCAGGCGGCCTGTATCAGGTCGGAACTTTTCCCGCATATAACCGATGGGCAGAGTGGAACGGGAAATACAGAGATGAACTTCGTGATTTTCTGAAGGGCAATTTCTGGAACGCACCGGAGACAGCAGCCAGAATTACCGGTTCTACCGACATGTATTACGGTATGTACAAGGGCTACGCGTCCTCCATCAACTTCCTGACCTGCCATGACGGATTTACGCTGTATGATCTTTACAGTTACAACGAGAAGCATAATGAGGCAAACGGCTGGAATAATTCAGACGGTGCGAGTGACAACCGAAGCTGGAACTGCGGAGAAGAGGGGGAGACCGATAACCCGAAGATCAAAGCACTCCGCTTTCAGATGATGCGCAATGCCATCACGACACTGATGTGCAGCCGCGGGACTCCGATGATCCTTGCCGGAGACGAATTCGGGAACACACAGTTCGGAAACAATAACAGCTATTGCCAGGACAATGAGATTTCATGGCTCAACTGGGAACTGCTGGACCGCAACAGGATCTTCTTTGAGTTTTATAAAAACGTGATTTCTTTCCGCAGAAAACATCCGTCGATCCGCAAAAAACTGCCTGCTGCGAAGTGCGGTCTGACGGACTGTATGATCAGCGGCGTTGATCCGGATGATCACCTGATTACGCAGAATAACCGCACATTATGTGTTCTTTATGCCGGACACAATGAGAAAGAAGATGACGTTGTGTACTTTACCATCAATTCCTACTGGGAGCCGCAGATCATCCGACTTCCCGCACTGCCGGCCGGATATGGATGGGGCGTTGCGATCGATACAGCCGACAGGGACGGCCATTATTACCACTCGGCGCCGCTGTTCCTCGGCACCCCTTATTATGAGCTGATGGGACGTTCTGTGGCGGCATTTACCATGGTTAAACTGCCGGGCAGATAATCAATCTGATCCGAAGGAGAAGAATATGCAGGGAATCAAAATTCTGGTTGCGGATGACGAAAGCAGAATGCGCAAGCTCATTCACGACTATCTGATGAAGGAAGGCTACGAAGTACTGGAAGCGGAAGACGGAGTTCAGGCACTTGACCTGTTTTACCAGGAGCGGGAGATCGCACTGGTAATTCTGGATGTCATGATGCCGGGAGCTGACGGGTGGACCGTTCTGCGGGAGATCCGGAAGGAATCCTCGGTCCCCGTGATCATGCTGACTGCAAAATCCGAAGAAGAGGATGAGCTGATGGGCTTTGACCTCGGAGCGGATGAATATGTCAAAAAGCCATTCTCGATCAAAGCGCTCGGCGCCCGCGTGCGTGCCATAATTCAGAGAACCAACCCGACTGCCGCCATGGAGCGGTTGGAAGAGGGCGGTATCGTGCTGGACAAGTCAGCCCACGAAGTGCGGATAAACGGCAATCCGGTCGAATTGTCCTTCAAGGAATTTGAACTGCTGCAGTATTTTATGGAGAACGAGGGCATCGCACTCTCCAGAGAGAAGATTCTGAACAATGTCTGGAATTATGACTATTATGGTGATGCGCGGACGATTGATACGCATGTAAAGAAGCTTCGGGCAAAACTGGGAGAGGCCGGCGCATTGATTCAGACGGTGTGGGGATACGGCTATAAGTTTGACGCCTGACCGGAGTGTCTGCTGCAGGAACGGATCCTGTTCAGAGACAACACAGTGATTGAGACAGAAAAAACGGGAGACCTTGCGGCCTCCCGTTTTTCAGATGTTAGAAAGGATTTTTTCAGATATTTCAGTTACTGTGTAAATCAGTTTCCGCTAAGCTGCTTCTGAACAGTATCGGAAAGGTTCTTGGCGGATTCCTGAAGAGAAATAATCGCGTCATTCAGGATGCTGTAGTCGATCTCGGAAACAGACTTCGCGGTGGTGTTTGCTGCCTGGCTCAGAGCGTCAACAGTTCCGTTGATGCTGCCGACAACCTGTGTAACCTCAGTGGTAGCGGTCTGGAGCTCTGTGATGGTCTTGTTCAGGCCTTCAATGTCAAGAGCTGCAACCTGGTCCATGGTCTGGGTCAGGGACTTGGAAGTGTCATTCACAACACCGGAGACATCCTGTACAGTGCTGTCAACGGTGCGGATGGTGGAATCAGCAGTCAGGACTGCGGTATCAACATTCTTCACAACACCGTTTACATTATCAACAACACCGTTCACATTGCCGACAACACCGTTCACGTTGCTGACAACGGTTCCGACTTCACCCATGATGCTGTTCGCGTTTGCGACGGTCTTCTCAGCTTCGCTGATAATTGCATCCAGATTGCCGGTTACCTGTGACAGGTTTGCAACAGTCTTGTTGATTGCATCATAGTCGATCTCGGAGAGCTGTGTCATGGTGTCGTTGATCGCCTTGGCATTCTCGGCTACAACAAGATCAATGTTCTTAACAGCACCGCTTGCGGTATTGACTGCTTCATTGGCAGTTCCGACAGCTTCGTTCACGGTTCCGATTGCGGTGTTGACACCGGCAACAGCTTCGGTAACGCCGTCAACAGCAGAGCCGATTCCCTCAACCTGAGTATTCACGGTGCCGATCAGGCCCTGAACCTCGCTGAAAGTATCGTTGATGCCGGTTCCGACTTCAGAAACGACACCGTTGAGACCCTTGACAGTCTCATCGGCGCTTGCAACGACTCCGTTGACTTCCTGAACTGTTGCGGAAAGGCTTTCCACGGTTCCGTTCAGATTCTTGATGAATTTCAGAATGCTGGGTGTAATAACCAGGAAGAAGATGACAAAAACTGCCAGTAATGCAATGCTGCCGATTGCTGAAAGTTTCGCATTCTTGGAGGAGTCTTTCTCAGACGCCGCAATGTTGTCAAGAGCGCTGCTCATGCTGTCGAGGCGCTTGATAACCTCGTCGTTGCCGGGTGCGGGAACAGCTTTCACGGCCCTGTCAACTTCGGACTGGACGTAGCTCTTCACCTCATCCATTACTTCCTTTTTAACATCTTCTGTGTTCATTTCCATTTCCGTACACCCCCTTAAATTAAATTATTATTACCGCTGGGTAGAAAAATAATTCCTATGCTCTATAATATCAGCAATAAATGGTTTTTTCCATGCATTTTTTTTCGCAAAATGTTAACATTTCTTGAATAAGATATGTCCGAAAGAAAAAAATTGCATTCGCTTTCTGGGTTACCTTATACGTTTGAGAGGAGAGACGGGCGGATTGAAAGGAAAAAAGGCTGAAAAGCATTCTCTGCGGCGGGAGTTTCTTCTGATTTTCATACTTCTTATTGCGGGTACTTCACTGCTGTTCTGGCTGATGAATTCGTTCTTTCTGGAAAGATACTATCTCTCCAGAAAAGCCCGGGCACTGACCGGCGTTTTCACGAGTCTGTCGGAAGCAGCCAGGGACGGAAGGCTGAAATCGGACGATTTTGACGCGGAGCTTGTCACCTTCGCCAGCAGAGATAATATAGAAGTCATTGTTCTGGACACAGAGTCAAGAACAGTGAAGGCTTATGCCTCCGACTCGGATGTGATGATCCGGCGCATGTGGGACAATCTGTTTTCTGCCCAGGATGACAGCAGCGAAACCGATTTCTTCGGCCATCCGCTGCAGGAAAGTGCGGAAGACGACGTGAATACAGATACGGAATACACCATAACGAGGCGGCTAAAGTCCGCGCCGGAGCTGTCCACCCAGATTGTACGGCATAACACAACCGGACTTGAATACATGGAACAGTGGGGAATTCTGCCCGACGGAAGTCTGTGTCTTCTCCGTACTGCGCTCCTGTCAATCCGGAACAGCACGGCGATTGCCAACCGGTTTCTGGTCTATATTGCCCTCATCGCCATTGCGGTCGGCGCCGTTGTGGCAACGCTTCTTTCGGAGCGCATTGTTTCGCCGATCCGGGATCTCACCAGAATTTCCGAGAAGATGAGACAGCTGGATTTCAGCGAGCGATATGTGGGAGAGGACCGGTCAGAGATTGCAGAACTCGGACAGAATATCAATGAGCTGGCCGACTCGCTTGAGAAAAATATCCTGGAGCTGAAAACGGCAAATATTGCACTTCAGCGCGATCTGGAGCAGCGTGAGAAACGGGGAGAGCTGCAGCGGGAATTTATTTCGGATGTCACCCATGAACTGAAGACACCGATCGCTCTGATTGAAGGATACGCGGAGGGCCTGCAGGAAGGCCTGGCGGATGATCCGGAAAGCCGGGATGAATACCTTTCCGTGATCCGGGATGAAGCCGATAAAATGAACCGGCTGGTACAGAAGCTGCTGACGCTCTCGCACCTTGAATTCGGGGATTCCGCTGTATCCATGGAACATTTTGACCTGGCTGAGGTGATCCGGAATTATCTGCGCTCGGCGGGAATTCTGGCGCAGCAGGAAGGGATTGTGCTGCGTACGAATATAGAAGAAGATACGCAGATACCGGTCTGGTCTGACCCTTATCTGACAGAAGAAGTACTCCAGAATTACTACACGAATGCAGTGCACTACGCAAGGCCGGTGGGGGGCGAAAAAGTCATTGACATTCGGGCTGAATATAAGGAAAATTGTGTTCATGTCAGTGTTTTCAACACGGGCGACCCGATTCCGGAAGAGGCACTTCCGCGGATCTGGGACAAATTCTACAAGGTTGACAAGGCGAGAACGAGAGAGTACGGCGGCTCCGGCATCGGCCTTTCCATTGTAAAGGCCTGCATGGAGCAGCTCCATCAGCCATACGGTGTCATTAACTATGACAACGGTGTTTCGTTCTGGTTTGAGCTGGACTGTCAGGCCGGAACCGGCACAGAGCAGACGGCGGAGGAGAATCAGCTTGGTAGCGATCATTGATTATGGAGCCGGCAATATCAGAAGCGTTGAGAATGCGGTCAGGCTGTTGGGCCGCGAAGTGATCCTGACGAAGGATCCGGATGCAATCCGGACGGCGGATCATGTCATCCTGCCCGGAGTCGGCGCTTTCGGCGACGCTATGGAGAGAATCAGGTCCGGTGGGATGGAGCAGGTGATCTGTGACGCAGCCTCCGGCGGTGTTCCTTTTCTCGGGATCTGCCTGGGACTGCAGCTTCTGTTCGAGGAGAGTGAGGAAAGTCCCGGTGTGACGGGACTGGGCGTTCTCGGGGGGAAGATTCTCCGTTTTCCGGACCGGTCGCAGAAGGTTCCTCAGATCGGCTGGAACGATCTGTACTATCCTTCTGAATTCAGCGGGACCGCCGGTGAAGAGAAGGGCCGCCTGTTCCGAGGGATCCCGGAGCACAGCTATGTCTATTTTGTGCATTCTTTTTATCTGCAGGCCCGGGACAGAAAAATCGTCAGTGCCGGCGCTTTTTACGGAACAGATTTTGACGCATCGATAGAGAGCGGAAATCTGTTCGCGTGTCAGTTCCATCCTGAAAAAAGCGAAACCGTCGGCCTGAAGATTCTGCAGAACTTCCTGGAGGTGTCATCATGCTGACCAAAAGGATTATTCCCTGCCTGGATGTCAATAACGGACGCGTCGTCAAGGGTGTCAATTTTGTGAGTCTGCGCGACGCCGGTGACCCGGTGGAAGCCGGAGCGGCCTATTCCGCGGCAGGTGCGGATGAACTGGTATTTCTGGATATTACCGCGACTTCCGATGCGAGAGAGACCGTGACCGACATGGTCCGCCGTGTCGCCGAAAAAGTCTTTATTCCTTTTACCGTCGGCGGCGGAATCCGCACAGTGGAGGATATGAAAGCAATCCTGCGGGAAGGGGCGGACAAGGTGTCCGTCAATTCCGCGGCGGTCAGACGCCCCGAGCTGATTTCGGAAGGCGCGGAGCGTTTCGGCTCCCAGTGTATTGTGGTCGCCATTGACGCAAGACGCAGACAGAATCCGGATTACGGGAGCGGCATAACCGGCGTTTCGGGAGGATTTAATGTCTATGTAGCCGGCGGCCGGATCGATACCGGCATCGACGCGGTTGAGTGGGCGATCCGTGCACAGGAGCTCGGGGCGGGCGAAATCCTGCTGACCAGCATGGACGGAGACGGGACAAAAGCCGGCTACGATCTTGAACTGACGCGCGCCGTTGCGGATGCGGTCAGGATTCCGGTGATTGCGTCGGGCGGCGCCGGAAAACCGGAGCATTTTTATGAGGCGCTGACGGAAGGCGGGGCAGATGCCGCACTGGCCGCGTCTTTATTCCATTTTAAAGAACTTGAGATCCGGGAAGTGAAAGAGTACCTGGCAGGCAGGGGCGTTCCTGTGCGGCTTCCGGTACCGATGTAAGGATCACCGGGAAACAGAAGTTTATAAATCCATCTTCAGGAGGTTTTGAGCAATGAGCGTTATGGGTTATTTCAGACAGATCTGCGCTATTCCGCACGGATCCTTTCACACAGAACAGATCAGCAGCTTTCTCGAACAGTTTGCACAGGACGAAAAACTGCGTTATGTGCGTGACGAGGCGGGAAATGTCATTATCTTCAAGCCGGCTTCGCCCGGATACGAGGATCACGAACCGCTGATTCTGCAGGGACACGTCGATATGGTCCTGGAGAAAACCGCGGACTGTACGAAAGACCTTGAAAAGGAAGCAATCACACTCATCGAGGACGGGGAATGGCTGAAGGCGGACCGGACCACACTGGGCGCCGATGACGGAACAGCAGTCGCCATGATGATGGAGGCACTCTCGGACAACTCCCTTGCACACCCTCCGCTGGAATGCGTTTTTACCGTAAATGAAGAAGTAGGCATGCTGGGCGCCGAGGCCCTGGATACATCTGTTCTTTCCGGCACCCGTCTGCTGAATCTCGACTCGGAAGAGGAAGGCGTGCTGACTGCAGGCTGTGCGGGCGGAGCGGAGGAGACCTTCCGCGTGCCGTTCAAGACGGAAACAGAGGACGGAATTCTTGTGGAATTTCTTGTGGACGGTCTGCTGGGCGGTCACTCAGGCGACGCGATCAACCGGGGACGCGCAAATGCGGACTTTATCATGGCCAGACTTCTGTACCGCCTGATGAAAAAATACGAATTCAATCTGGTAAGCATCGAGGGCGGAAACAAAGACAATGCCATTCCGCGTGAGTGCCGGGCGAGCATTCTGTTTCCGAACGGCGCGGAGCAGTCTACTATCGAAAAGACCGTTCAGAAGATCGATGATCAGATCGTTGCTGAATACAGCAGGACAGACCCGGAACTCTCTGTCACCTGGAACTGGAAGGGAGATGAAAACCTTCGCCGGGATGTCCTGTGCATGACGGAAAAGGCGACTCGCAAAGCCCTGCGTCTTCTGATGGCGCTTCCGAACGGTGTGATCGAGTACAACCCGGATTTCCCCGGACTTCCGCAGACCTCGCTTTCTATGGGCATTCTGAAGACAGAAATGCCGGAAGACGAAGACGGAGAAATTGTTCTGACCGGAACTTTTCTTGTCCGCAGCAGCATTAACTCCCAGAAGGGTTATGTGATTAACCGGCTGGAGGCGGTCGTGAAAGAATTCGACGGCGAGCTCACTGAGTGCGGCGTCTATCCGGCGTGGGAATATCGTCCTGACTCTTCCTTCCGAAATATGATTGTCTCGGTCTTTGAGGCAAAATTCGGCAGAAAGCCCGAGGTTGTGATGATTCACGGCGGTCTGGAGTGCGGCCTGCTCTCAGGCAAAATCGCAGGCCTGGACTGTGTATCCATCGGCCCCGATACAGAAGATATTCACACGCCCGCGGAGCGGCTGAACATTCCGAGCTTCGAGCGGACCTGGGAGCTTGTGAAGGGGATCATGGAACAGGCCTGAAAACAGGCAGTTCCGCAGCGGAAAGAGGAACGTTAAAGTGGCTCAGATTGCGAACGACTGGCTTCCCGCGGTAAACGCGGAATTCAGGAAGCCGTATTACCGGGATCTCTATGCATTTGTGAAGCAGGAGTATGCGACGAAGGTGGTCTATCCGCCCGCGGAGGATCTGTTCAATGCACTGCATCTGACGCCGCTTTCCAAAGTAAAGGTTGTTATTTTGGGACAGGACCCGTATCATAATGTGGGTCAGGCTCACGGATTATCCTTTTCCGTTCCGCCGGGACAGGAGATTCCGCCTTCTCTGGTGAACATATACAGGGAGCTGCATGATGATATCGGCTGCAGAATGCCGGACAATGGCTACCTTGTCAAGTGGGCTGAGCAGGGTGTGCTGCTGCTGAACACGGTGCTGACAGTCCGCGCACACCAGGCGGGGTCCCATCAGGGGAAAGGCTGGGAGCAGTTCACGGGTGCCATTCTGCAGGCCGTGAATGAACAGGACAGACCGATTGTTTATATGCTGTGGGGATCACAGGCCCAGAGCAGGGCGCCGATGCTGACCAACCCGGATCATCTGATCCTGCGCGCGCCGCATCCGTCCCCGCTGTCCGCGTACCGGGGATTTTTCGGATGCAGACATTTCAGTCAGTGCAACGCATTTCTTGAAGAACACGGAGAGCAGCCGATCGACTGGCAGATCGAGGATATACATACTGCATCATTACAGAATTGAGGAGATACTATGAAAAAAATTCCGTTTGTGACCAGAGAACAGGTAGAAGAGATTGCCCGGAGCTATCCGACACCGTTCTATCTCTACGATGAAGCGGGCATACGCCGGAACGCGCAGGCTGTCCGCGATGCATTCGCATGGAATCCGGGATTCCGCGAGTATTTTGCCGTCAAAGCAACGCCCAACCCGTATCTCATGGACATTCTGAAGGAGTATGACTGCGGTTTTGACTGTTCCTCCGAAGCCGAGCTCAAGCTCTCTGAAGCAGTCGGTGCGGACGGTCCGCATATCATGTTTTCTTCCAATGAAACGCCCGCGCATGAGTATGAGGTTGCGCTGAAGCTGGGTGCCATCATCAATCTGGATGATATCACGCACATTCCCTTCCTCGAGAAGATTATTCTCGGCCTGCTGGAGCAGGGATACGGCTATGATGAGAGCGGTATGAAGCTGGTGCCGGGCGGCCGTGTGCCGGAGGAGGGGAAGGTCTTCCCGAAAAAGATGAGCTGCCGCTACAATCCGGGCGGTGTGTTCAGAATGAGCAACGGTATTATGGACAACCCGGGTGACTCCAAGTACGGCTTTACAAAGGAGCAGCTGTTTGAAGGCTTCCGGATTCTGAAAGAGCGGGGCGTGGAGGACTTCGGAATTCATGCTTTTCTTGCCAGCAACACCGTGACCAATGAATATTATCCGACGCTGGCTTCCCAGCTGTTCGCGCTGGCGGTGGAACTGCATCGGGATGTGGAGGTCCATATGGCCTTCGTCAATCTCTCGGGCGGTGTCGGCGTCGCATACAAGCCGGAAGCAAAACCGAATGATATCGCCGAAATCGGTGCGGGTGTCCACAGAGTTTATGAAGAGATCTTCGCACCTGAAGGGATGGATGACGTCGCTGTTTATACGGAAATGGGCCGTTTCATGATGGCTCCCTACGGCGCGCTGATCACAAAGGTGATTCATGAAAAGCACATTTACAAGGAGTACATCGGTGTGGATGCCTGCGCAGCCAACCTGATGCGTCCCGCCATGTACGGTGCTTACCACCACATTACTGTTCTGGGCAAGGAAAACGAACTGAGGGATCACAAGTATGACGTCGCAGGGTCTCTCTGTGAGAACAACGATAAATTTGCCATTGACCGGATTCTGCCGGAGGTGGAAAAGGGAGATTACCTGTTCATTCACGATGCCGGTGCGCACGGCTTTGCGATGGGATACAACTACAACGGAAGACTCTGGTCGGCGGAGCTTCTGCTGCGGGAGGACGGGAGCGTAAAGCTCATCCGCAGAGCGCAGACACTGCGCGATTATTTTGCAACCTTTGACGGTTCGCCGTATTTTGACAGGATTGATTTCGAGGGATGACCGCGGCCGGAAACGTTGATTTTCGGGAAAACCTGTTGTAATATATTTTTCCGGGCACGGCCCGGTTTGCTGGAGTGGCGAAATGGCAGACGCGACAGACTCAAAATCTGTTTTCCGCAAGGGAGTGTGGGTTCAAGTCCCATCTCCAGCACTTAAGTTCAATCGATTGTTTCAGATCTTACTTTCCCGGTATCTGTTCACAGTAAAACGATTTTATTCCACATTATATAAAAATAATGCTATATTTGTGCTTCCCCGCTTCGGTATAATGAGATTATGCTGAAAACCATCAAGGGGAAAATTGTAGTCTACTTCACGGTTGCATTTGCGGTTGTGATCATAGCCTTCCTGAGTGTTTTCTACGTGACATCCTACCGTGCACAGCGTGAACAGGTCATCTCCGACAGCCGGGATACTCTGGAGTATCTTCAGGGTAATACGGACCGGATGTTGGAGCGCTGTGAAAATTTGTCCGACAGTATCTATTTCAACAGAAATATTGCCCGGGTTCTGCTCCGGGATTACAGTGTGCCGGACGGACCGAAGCTGGACCGGGACCTGTCTGTCGCGATCGAAGACCTTTCCACTTATCTTGAATATGACAGTATATCCAGGTATGCGTCCTGCATTATTGTGCACGGTCAGAACGGGCGCAACATCCGGTACGGGGCTGATGCGGATTATTTCAGCATCAGCAGTCTGGAAGAGCAGACCTGGTTTGCGGAAAACAAAGACAGCAGCACCGCTGTCTTTCTGCCTGTCATTGAAAGCAATTCCCCGAATACGACTTCGAAACAGTATATTCCGCTTCTGCGCAGAGAGATCTCTCTGGATTCGCACAAAACGATCGGATGGCAGCTGATCGGTATCACCACAGCCATCGTCAGCGATGCCATTTCCGACTATCCTTTCGGAAACGCGGATCTTCTGCTGGTTTATGACCGGAGCGGGCAGTGCATTTACTGCAGCCGTGATGTACTGAGCCGGGAAGAATGCAGTCAGATCCTTGAAGACGCTGTTCAGAGAGAGCTGACAGGGGTTGTCTCCTTGGACGGAAGCAGATGGCTTTCCGTCAGGGACACTTCTGCGTACACCGGACTGACTATGCTGCTTCTGATCGATTACGGATCCTTCCGCAGAGAGTCCGCTTCGCTTGTCAGGTCGGTGATCATGCTGCTGATTACTCTGATGGTTGGCGCAGTCCTGATGACGCTGGTTCTTTCCAGCTTTCTCACCCAGCCCATTCTGCGGATGATTCAGGCGACCGTCCGGATTTCCGGAGGTGATTTTTCCACAGACCCGGAACTGGAGAGTAATGACGAAATCGGTACGATGGGAAAGGCGATGAATCGTCTGGCAACCAATATGGGGGAGATGGTTGAACGGGTCCGCGAGGAAGAGCGGAATAAGAAGGAACTGGAGTACAGGATTCTGCAGAATCAGATCAATCCGCATTTTGTCTATAATGTGCTGAATTCGATTAAAGTTATGGCGCAGCTGCAGGGCGCGGACAACATCTGCAAGCTGATTGACAGTTTCGGAGGCCTTCTGAAGGAGGTCAGCAAGGGAGTCAATGACCGTGTGACGGTGCGGGAGGAATTTGATCTGGCGGAAAAGTTTGTGTTCATCCACAAGCTGCGCCGCAAAGGTCTGATCGAATCTACATATGTCATTGAGCCGGGCTGCGAAGAATGCCTGGTCATCAAGTTCTTACTGCAGCCCCTTCTGGAAAACGCTATCATTCACGGATTCGAGGGGAAGCGCGGTATGTGCAAACTGAGAGTGGAGGCGCACAGGGACGGGGATAATCTGGAACTTTCGATTTTTGACAACGGCATCGGCATGACACAGGAGGAAATTGACGCCCTGATGGAAGGGCGTACAGGAAAAAGCGGCCGGTATAATTCTGTCGGTGTCCAGAATGTACAGGAACGGATCCGGATGATGTACGGAGAACAGTACGGAATCCGGTACAGCAGCGTGAAAGGGGAGTTTACGCGTGTGACCGTGCTCCTTCCGCTTGAATATGTACAGACAGCAGAGGTTGAAGAGAATGTATAAGGTACTGCTTGTTGATGATGAAATGCTGGTGAAGCTCGGTATCCGTTCTATTCTGGACTGGAGTGATGAAGGCTTCGAAATTGCCGGGGAGGCGTCAGGAGGAAAAGAAGGTGTTCAGATGGCACTTGCCCTGCAGCCGGATCTGATTATTTCCGATATCGCGATGCCGGAGGTGGATGGCATCGCGATGCTGGAAGAGATCAAGAAAAACGGGCTGGATCCGGTTTTTGTCGCGCTCAGCAGCTATGATCAGTTTGAACTGGTCAAGCGGGCTATGAAGGCAGGTGCGAGAGATTACCTTCTGAAGCTGAAAATCAACGCGGATTCTCTGCATGAGCTGCTTCAGGGCATCCGGGAAGACCTCGACAGGAAAAACCTGCAGAACCGGCTCAGCGCCGGTGCGGTTTCCGCGCAGGAAGAGGAGGAGCTGGGGCGTCTGTATTATTACAATCTGATGCTCGGGGAGGACATCGCCCAGATGCCGTCTTCGTACTGGTTTCATACGGCCGGCGCCGCACGGGTCTGCTATATCGCGACGGATTCACTGCGGCTTCAGGCCCAGAAGACGGAAATGGAGCGGAAAATCTATGGCAGAACCATCCGGGCACTGATCACAGAGATCTGCCGTGAATTTCAGGATGCCTATTGTATCGACTGGGGAAACGGAATTTTTGTCGCCGTGATTGCGGATGACGGGAGAAACAGGACAGAGGAACTGGAGCAGATGGCTACAGCCATCATGAACTCGCTTGATAATTACGGAAACCTGCAGTCCGCCATCGGATTCAGTGCTCCCGCCCCGGAACCGGCCATGATGAAGCGGGCCTTTCAGATGGCCAGGCAGATCCGGGAGGAACTGCGTTATCAGGGGTACGGCAAAATCCGGTTTTACGAGGAACTGTCGGAAGAGCAGACAAGAATGGAAATGGAGCGGGAGCATGCTGATCTGGTGGATCTGGATCATCTCACCCACCTGTGCGAGACGCTGTCGGGAGGCGAATTCTCCAATTATGTCAGCGGCTTCAATTACCGCATCCGAAGTGATCATCTGTCGCTGGAAAATGCGGCATTTCAGAGCGCCAAAATGATCTGTATCATGGAAGAGCATCTGAAGGTCAACTGGAGAGACCGCGCAATTCCGACCGATGCGGGTATCATTCTTCAGCGGATTTACCGCGCGGAGACTGTGGATGAAATTATCCGCTGCAACCGCGAATACAGCATTCAGGTGGAAATGTTCTTCGATGAATTCGGCGGAGGGGATGCAGGCCGTCTGGTCCGGGATGCAAAACAGTACATCAAGGATCACATCACGGAGCCGATCAGCTTAAAGGATGTGGCGGCGGCCATGAATGTGAGCCCCAGCTATCTCAGCACAGTCTTTTCCCGGACGGAGGAGACATCGCTGACCAATTATATCAATAAGAAAAAGATCCAGAAGGCACAGCACATGCTCGTCAAAGAGCGCCTGAAGATCTATGAAGTGTCAATGATGCTCGGATTTGAGAGCGCCGGTTATTTTGCAAAAGTATTTAAAAAATACGCAGGATGTACGCCGAGTCAGTATCTGGAAGGCCGTCAGGATCCGGGACGGGACAGCAGTTCCGATGTATCTGAATGAAAAACACAAAAAATTGCACAAAATAAAAAAATAGTGCATATTTTTATGCATAACGCACAAAGAAACTGAAGATACCACAAAAATGTTGTACAGAATCACAAAAGAGTCGCTTCATGCGGCTCTTTTGTCTTGTTAGAATGAGAACATCAGAGGTCTGTATGAAAGGAGGTGTACAATGACCAAATTTGAAGGATTTGAACTCGGAAGAGTGATCATCCTGAACCTGAAGAGAGGAGATCTGCTGCTGGAGACCATTGAAGAAGAACTGGCCAAAAGCGGGATCAGAAACGCACTGCTCACCAGCGCGATCGGATCCATGCAGAAGGTCGTCCTTCACCGCGTCATCGGGAAAGGCAGGGAGCCGGAGGATGAGTATATTACTCTGGAGAATCCCATGGAGCTTGCTTCTCTGCAGGGCGTGGTGCTCGACGGAAAAGCTCATTTCCATATGGTGGTCTCGGATGTACATGAGGCATATACCGGCCATCTGGAGCCCGGCACGACAGTTCTGTATCTGTGCGAGATCTCGCTGGTCGAGCTGAAGGGTGTGTCCCTCTGCCGGAAATTAAACGAGGATAACATTGGTATGATTGTTGAGAAAGATTGATCCTTCTCAGCAATAAATATAGCAAAAACACAAAAAGGGAGGTAAAAGGATGAAAAGAAAAATTTTGGCAGTGATCCTCACGGGTGTGATGGCAGCAACCGTGCTCGCTGGCTGCGCAGCTGCTCCGGCAGCACCGGCAGCACCGGCTGAGGCACCGGCGGCTGAGGGGGAAGCTCCGGCTGAAGAAGCTCCTGCAGAGGAAGCTCCTGCTGAAGTGGAGGCGACCAGCGGCCCGATCACGATCAACCTGCTGAGCACCTGGACACAGGGCTCCGTGGTACAGCCGATCGCGGAAGAGCTGATCGCGGAGTTTGAAGCTGAGCACCCCGGCGTCACAATCGTACATGATGCGCAGGCAACGGCTGACCTTCGTACCAAGCTGACCGTTCAGGCGGCTTCCGGCGAGCTTCCGGATATTTCCTGGTGCGTACAGAGCTATTCCAGAGAGTTCATGAAAGACGGACTGATCATCGACTGGAAAGAGATTGCTGAGGCTGATCCGGAGTGGAAGGCACAGTTCAGCGATGCCGTCTGGGCAGGCCTGACAGAGCCCTCCGGTGAGATCACCCTGGCTCCGATGGAAGCAGCGATTGACTCGCTGTATTACAACGCGACCATGTTTGAGGAGCACGGATGGGAGCCTCCGACCACATGGGATGAGTTCATTGCTCTGTGTGACACGATCAATGCGGAAGGAATCGCTCCGCTGGTCACCGGCGGTAAGGATAACCGCTTCGCGTGGATGGCTTCTGCATTCCTTGCAAGAGCTGCCGGTCTCGATAACTTCAAGGCTCTCTGCATCGGCGATGCAATGGACAAGTGGGATGATCCTCAGTACGGATTTGTTGAGGCAGTCAACAAGTTCCAGCAGATGGTCGATGCGGGCGCATTCCCGAACGGCGTGCTCGGCATGAGCGCAACCGAGGCTGACCAGATGTTCGCGAACGGCGAAGCTGCCATGTACTACGAAGGCGCATGGAAGGTCGGTAACTTCGAATCTGCCGGCGGCGAAGGCTGGACGACAGAGAATGTTCACCGTATTGACTGGCCGGCATTCACGGACTGCGCAGACGGCAATCCGGGAACGAGAGTCGGCGGCTGCTTCACCGGTCTGATCGTAAGAAGCGGCCTGGATCCGGAGAAAGAAGCACTCTGCATCGAGTTCGCAAAGAAGGTCTGCTCGCCTGAGTTTGGTATTGCCTCCCAGGAAAAGGGCGGCCCGATCTATCCGGGTGTCGCAGAATATGATGAGAGCACAACCCTTCCGCTGACCAACGAGCTGATCAAGGCTTATCGTTCGGCTGACAGCTACATTCCTTCCATGGACTCCATTGCTCCTCCGCCGGTTGATCTTGCAATCAAGGGAACAGCATTCCCCGGCATCATCACAGGCGAGTTCACCGCTGAGCAGGCAGTTGCGGAAGTCCAGAAGGCTGCAGAGGACTATGTTGCAGGTCTGTCTGAGTAAGCAGACACGAAAGCAGACTTAATCAGTCTGGCATATTGATCGAAAGATCCGGTTTCAGCTGCCTTCGGGCAGCTGAAACTTTAAAAAAACTGAGTAAACACTAAGAAAAGACAGGAGGTGCGCATGAAAGCGAAACAGAAAGAAACGGTATCTACCTCCGGAAATATTATGGGAAGAGGTACCAGGATCTTCCTCTATGTTACCCTGACGATTGCCGCGCTGGCAGTCATCCTGCCGCTTCTGTGGCTTTTACTGGCGTCGCTGAAGACCCGGCAGGATCTGACACGTAATACCTGGGGACTTCCGCAGACCTGGGAGTTCAAAAACTATTATCTGGCGTGGACCGGTTCCAGAATCCCGAGATATATGATTAACAGTATCCGGGCAACATTTCTGTCCATTGTCCTGACTGTTGTTCTGTCCACACCGGTCAGCTTTGTCGTATCACGTTTCCGGTTTAAAGGGAACAACCTGCTGTATCTGTTTTTTATCGCCGGAATGATGATTCCGATTCATTCGACTGTTATCCCGATCTATACCATGGTCGGAGACCTGAATATGAAAAATAACCTGGAGGTGCTCAGTCTAATTTACGGAGCTTACCGTATCCCGGTTTCGATCTTTATTCTGGAGGGCTTCATGAGCGGGATTCCGCGGGAGCTGGAGGAGTGCGCCGTCATTGACGGGGCGACGGTCTGGGACATTTTCTTCAGAGTCATCGCGCCGCTCTCCCGCGACGGAATTGTAACGATAGCAATTCTGACGGTTCTGTCCTCCTGGAATGAGCTGCTGATCTCGATGCTGCTGATCAGCAACTCGCTGCTGAAAACGCTGCCGACCGGTCTGATGGGATTTATTACAGACTATAACTCGGAGTATACACAGCTGGCCGCCGGAATCATGATTGCGATCATTCCGCCGATCATTTTCTACATGTTTGCACAGGAGAAGATTGAAAAGGGCATGATCGCCGGTGCCGTAAAGGGCTGAGAACAGGAGGGGGCAAAATGAAAGTAACGAAAAATGCACGTCTTACGATCCTGCTGTTTGTCATCCCGGCCCTGGTCATTTACGTCTGGTGGGTGATCTATCCGATCATCTCGGCTGTTTATATGAGCTTCTTCCAGACGGAGACCCTGCACTCAAGCCATTTTGCAGGGTTCAGCAATTATCTCCGCGTGTTCAAAGCCGCTCTGTTCTGGAAGTCCATGCGGGTCTCGCTGATTTTTATACTGTTCACGACCATCCTGCAGGTCTTTTTCGGCTTCCTGTTCGGATATCTCGTGTATCTTCAGCAGCCGGGCTATCGCTTTTATAAAGCGCTGCTGTTCATGCCGACCATCCTGCCGTCCGTTGCGACCGGTTTTATCTGGAGCTACATCTACAGCCCCAGTATGGGTGTGCTGAAACCGTTCATGAAAGCAATCGGTCTGGGAAAATATTACGCTTCACCGATCGCGGATCCGAAGCTTGCGCTGTATGCGGTCATCTTCGCGCAGCTATGGGCCGGCGTCGGCACGCAGATCATTCTGTTCAACTCGGGTTTCATGGGGATTCCGGCCGAAGTCATCGAGAGTGCGAAGATGGACGGCGCAACCGGCCTGAAGCTGGTACAGAGCATGATTATTCCGCTTTCCTGGGACGTCATCAAAATGGTTATCATTCTGCAGACCATCGGCGCGCTGCGTTCCTTCGATCTGGTCTACGTCATGACCAGCGGCGGACCGAATCACTCCACAGAGGTTATGCCGATGCACCTGTTTGTCAACGCGTTCCAGAACTTTAATCTGGGATACGGCAATGTGGTGGCAGTCATCCTGTTCCTGATGGCCATGATTCTGACAGTCACCATGCGCAGACTCATGCAGCGGGATTCACTTTATTGAGACGGAAATAACGATTGATAACAGATTCATAAAACAAACCAAGGAGGATCAGAAAAAATGGCAATTTCGAAGAAGACAATGGAGTACCTGAAGATGGCGCGCTGCGCGGATATCTGTGACGCGCTGGATTCCATGGGCCTGCAGGACACCTATGAGATGAGCAGGGGCATGCGCCCGCTGTTCCCCGGGATCCGGTTCTGCGGTATCGCCGCCACGCAGGAGTGGGAGAAGACGGACCGGAAGGTTCCGTATATGAGCTATGAGGATTTTGAAAAGTTGCAGTACGCTCCGGTTGAAGAGGGCGGATACGGCGCTTATTCCAAACCCGGTGTTCCGACTTATGTTCCTCAGGAGGGAGATGTGGTTGTCATCGCGGCAAACGGTCTGCGCGGAGGCATTCTCGGCAGTGAGAACACCATGAATATGATGAACCAGGGCGTTGTCGGGTTCGTGCTGGACGGCACGATGCGTGACACGCCGGAATCCATCAGCCAGGGCTCCGCGGTATTCTCAACGTCCATTTCCTATACACATCCGATGGGCAGAATCCACATCAAGAGCGTCGGCGAGCCGGTCGTCTGTGACGGCGTCAAGGTCTGCCCCGGTGAC
>CAMOXX010000016.1 GCA_946629475.1 uncultured Blautia sp.
TTCGGTTACAAGGAAATTGTTTTTGAAGAAGGTGGACTGCTCAACGATGAACTTCACCCGCTTGTCCATGTACTCGAGCTGAAGATCGATGTGCCGGGGAAGCTCGCGTTCCAGAAAATCCTCCGGGCTCTCTGCGCCAAGGCTGCATTCATACAATCTCAGGCGCGGCAGCGTGTATCCGCCTCCGCCGATGGTAAGCCCGTTGTAGCAGGATGCGATGGCGTACCGGTCACCCCACTCGGAAGAGAACATCCGGTGGTTGGCGAATGAAGGCTTCGCGGTTTTGAGCATGCATTTTACGCAGGCGAGCGCAAAATCATCGCTTGTGATTTCGGGATCATAGCGGAGCGTGATGTTGGGGATGGCAAGCTGCATCTCCTCGGTCAGTTCCAGAAGGATCCTGGCGGTTACCGAGTCCGCGGGACCGATATCCGCGTGTACAAAGGAGTCGGTCTGGACACGGTCGATATTCCGGAGGAAAAGCCCGAGCACTTTTTTGGCATAGGCACGGTCCTCCTTCAGCACGAACGGCTCCAGGAGCCTGTCCAGGTCCCCGAGATAAACCGGGTAGGTTGTGATGGAAGGAACGTGACAGTAGAATATCTCGAGCACGTTGACTGCTTCGAGAAGATCCGTGGGCGGCTTCAGGTCCAGGAACTGGCAGCCCTTTTCAAACAGCAGGTCATAATCCGGGCAGATATAGCGCGGACGGTACGGCATAATGCCCTCGTTCAGGTCGCAGAGCGCTCCCTTTTTTTTGGCTTCATAGTAGGCATCGGAGTAGATCAGCGAATCGTCGGTACTTTCCCCGAGACGGGCCAGGGCGATCAGCTCCTGATGATAGGTCAATGTGGGATCCTGTATAATCTTTAAAGCTTCTGACATGCAAAGCACCTCCTTACAGACCGTTTGTGGTTTTCATTTTTTCTGAACAGTTCCTAACTGTTCAGCTGCCGTTCATTCGGAATGTCAGGCATTTTTCATCATTCACGTTCATGAAGTGCTGAACAGTTTAACTATATTTTGGAGAATCCGGCCCTAAATGTCAAGTGATAAAAGAGAATTCAGACGTACAGAAAAAGGATATTTTATTGACCAATTCACCAAATTGCATTACAATATATGATAAAGCCATTGGTATTATTAACAGGTTTACAGGAACCTGAGTTCAGGCACTGCATATGCTCTGCAGCGCGAATGCCGGGTTCCGATGGGAAGGGAGGGGGATTTTTTGGCAAACAAATATCTGGACATGAACACTCCGGTCATTGAAATGCGGAACATTGTCAAGCGTTTCGGGAATTTTACCGCCAATGACGGGATTAACCTGACAGTGCATAAGGGTGAGATTCATGCGATCCTGGGAGAGAACGGGGCAGGAAAATCCACACTGATGAATCAGCTTTACGGGCTCCTGAAGCCGACTTCGGGAGACATTCTGGTGAACGGAAAAAAAGTGGATATGAATACGCCGAGGGATGCGATCGCGGCAGGAATCGGCATGGTGCATCAGCACTTCATGCTGATCCAGCCCTTTACCGTTACGGAAAACATCGTCCTTGGAGATGAGCCTTTAAAGGGTGTACGCCTTGACATGGCGAAGGCCCGCCAGAATGTGGTCGAGATTTCCGAGCGCTACGGTCTTTCGATCGACCCTGACGCAAAGATCGAGGATATCTCGGTCGGGATGCAGCAGAGAGTTGAAATCCTGAAGGCACTCTACCGCGGCGCGGACATTCTGATCCTGGATGAGCCGACATCGTCGCTGACGCCGCAGGAGATCGAGGAACTGATCAAGATCATGCACAATCTGACGGCGGACGGCAAGAGTATTCTGCTGATCACGCACAAGCTGAAGGAAATCAAGGAATCTGCCGATTTCTGTACCATCATCCGTATGGGCAAGTATATTGATACGGTGGAAGTGGACAAGGTGGACGAGAATGACCTTGCCAGCATGATGGTGGGCCGCAAGGTCACGTTCAAGGTGGATAAGCCCGAGCAGGAGCCCGGCAGGGTGGTGCTCGACGTCAAGGATCTTCGCGGCGTGGACTACCGCGGAGTTGAGATCCTGAAGGGCCTGAACCTTCAGGTTCATGCGGGCGAGATTGTCGGAATCGCCGGCATCGACGGCAACGGGCAGACAGAGCTGATCGAAATCATCACCGGCCTTCGGAAAGGAACCTCCGGGGATGTCATGATCAATGGGACGAGCATTTTCAACAAACCGCCGGCATTCGGTTTTGAGCACGGGGTTTCGAGTATCCCTGCGGACCGTCAGAAACACGGCCTTGTGCTTGAGTTTTCCATCGAGGACAATCTGATCCTGCAGAACTATGAAAAGGAGCCATTCTCCTCTAAAGGCATTCTGCAGAGACCTAAGATTTTTGAGCATGCTACCCAGTCGATCGAAACCTATGACATTCGTCCGGGCAACAGCGAAAAGCGGCCGGCCGGAACCCTGTCAGGCGGCAACCAGCAGAAGGTCATTATCGCGCGAGAAGTGCAGAACGATAAGGATCTCCTGATTGCGGTCAACCCGACCCGCGGCCTTGACGTAGGCGCGATCGAGTATGTGCACAGGCACATTGTAGAGCAGAGAAACAAAGGCAAGGCGGTTCTTCTGGTTTCGTTCGAGCTGGATGAGATCATGAGCCTTTCCGATGTGATCGATGTCATTTTTGACGGATCGATCATTACCACGATCCCCGGCAGCGAAGCGGACGAGAACTATCTCGGACTGATGATGGCAGGAGGTAAAGAATCATGAAAAAGAAGAAAAGCTTCCTGGAATTTGTGTCTGACAATACTTTTATCCACATTTTGCTCTCGATCATCCTGGGATTCCTGGTCGGAGCGATCTTCCTTGTTGTTATGCGGCTCTCGGTCGGAGAAGCATACGGCCGTCTCTTCCACAGTGTGAGCAACGTAAAAGGAATCACCTACGTGATCGTTTATTCCGTTCCCTACATTGTGGCAGGCCTTTCGGTTGCATTTTCCTTCAAAACCGGTGTGTTTAATATCGGTGCCGAAGGCCAGTTTGTGGTAGGCTCCATGGCAGCAGCGATCGTTGGAATCCGTTTCGGAACGCTTCCGAGACCTGTCCTTGTAATTCTGTGCTTCCTCGTGGCAATGCTGGCCGGCGCAGTATGGGGCATCATCGTGGCTTTCCTGAAAACAAAGTGGGGCATCAACGAAGTTCTGAGCATGATCATGTTCAACTGGATTGCGTTCTACCTTTCCAACTTCCTTGCAGGACGTCCGGGAATCAAGAGCGAAGGATCTGCGGAGGCAACGGCGAATATCTCCGAGAACGCGACCCTGCTTTTCTCGAAGGATTTTATCAAGAAGATGGGCTTTGCCCCGACTGCCAACGGGGGCATCTTTATCGCAATTGTCATCATGATCGTGATCTGGATCGTGATTGAAAAGACAACGCTGGGATATCGCCTGAAGGCCGTCGGATTCAACAAATACGCGGCAGAGTACGGCGGGATCAACGTCAACAAGTCGATCATGACAGCCCTGGCAATTTCAGGAGCGCTGGCCGGACTCGCAGGAGCGCTGCAGCTCATGGGTATGGGCGGCCGTATCAGTATCTTCTCCTCCCAGGAGGGATTCGGCTTTGCCGGCATCGTTGTTGCGCTGATCGGATGCTCCAACCCGTTCGGTGTCTTTATCGCAGGATTGTTCTATGGATGGCTGATGTACGGCGGCAGCAAGCTGAATCTGGTAGGCGCGCCGACCCAGCTGATCAACGTTATTGTCGGGACCGTCGTATTCTTCATCGCGATCTCGGTCATCTTTGCCAACCTGAAGTATCTCGTCAAAAGCAAACCGGGTCAGAAATAAGGAGGTGGCATAACTGTGGACAACTTTTTAAATAATTTTGGTATTATCCTCTATGCAACGCTTGTTTACGCAACGCCCCTTCTCTATGCAGGTCTGGGATCCTGCTTTTCAGAAGTATCCGGCGTCGTGAACATCGGTATTGAAGGTATGATGACGGCCGGAGCCTTTACCGGGACGGTAATCGCCTACTTTACCGGAAACCCATGGCTCGGCTTTCTGTGCGGCGGCCTGGCGGGAGCAGTCTTCGGTATGCTGCATGCGGTTGCGACGGTTATTCTTGGTGCTGACCAGACGATTGCAGGTACGGCAATCAATATGCTCGGACCTGGTATCGTGATCATGATCGCAAAGGTGCTGTTTGATTCGACAGACACCATTCCGCTTACCGCGACCCAGAAGATTCCGCAGCTTTTCAGCGGTGTTTTCGGAACCGGAACCGCCTTCGGACGTTTTATGAACAACGTGTTCGCAACCTACGCTTCCACCTATCTGGTGTTTATCGCGGTTATTATTGTCTGGTTTGTATTTTACAAAACCAGGTTCGGCCTTCGTATGAGAGCCTGCGGCGAGCACCCGATGGCCTGCGAAACCCTGGGCATCAATGTCATCGCGACCAGATTTTTCTGTGTCTGCATGTCCGGTTTCCTGGCAGGACTCGGAGGCGCCTGCGTAACCATGACAATCTCCACCCAGTTCCGTCCGATCTCCATTGTAGGGCAGGGCTTTATCGCCATCGCGGCGGTAATCTTCGGTAAGTTCCGTCCGCAGGGCGCGCTGGTCGGCTGCCTGCTGTTCGGCTTCTGCTCGGGACTGAAGGTTGTGCTCGGAGGCTCCTCAGGGTTCAACATGCACCTGATCTCGATGATTCCTTACATCGTTACGGTCATTGTCCTGATCCTGTTTGTGGGAAAATCCCATGTACCGGCTGCAAATGGAAAACCGTATGTAAAGAGCAGGTAGAGTTTATATCGGGGTTACATCGGGGACGGTGTAGCCCCTTTCCTTATTCTGAGAGAACAGTTATGAAAAAATCACGATTACGGACACAGGCCTTTCCTGTTATTATTCTCTGGATGACGGCTGCCGCGCTGGCGGGTGCCTCCGGCTGCGGAAAGCAGGCTGAGGAACCGTCCGCCGGGACAAGTGACAGCCTGACTGCGGGATATGTCAAAATCGGCTCCGAGTCGGACTGGAGAATTGCGTGCAACAGATCCCTGGATGAAGCGTTCACCAAGGAGAATGGATTTTATCTGCTGATCAATGACGCCCAGCAGAAACCGGAAAAGCAGGTCAAGGCCATGCGGGAGTTTATCAGTATGGGTGTGGATTATATCCTGCTGGATCCCCTCATGGAAACCGGGTGGGAAGCCTCCCTGGGGGAAGCCCGCGAGGCGGGTATTCCGGTGATCATTTTTGACCGGGAGGTGGAAAACCAGAGTCCGGAGGTGTGCAGCACGTGGATCGGATCCAACTTCTATCTGGAGGGACAGCGGGCATGCGCGTGGCTGGAGGCATTTCTGGAGAAAGAGGATTACGATAAACCGGTTAATATTATTCATCTTCAGGGAACCATCGGCTCTACCGCCCAGATCGGCAGGACAAATGCGCTTATGGAGGCGGTGAGCGCGCATCCCGGATGGAAGCTGCTCGATCAGGAGAGCGGCGAGTTTACCACCGCCAAGGGCAAAGAGGTCATGGCGGATATGCTGAAACAGTACGGCGGCCAGGTTCAGGTGGTCTATTGTGAGAATGACAACATGGCCTACGGGGCAATCGAAGCAATCCGGGAATCCGGGAGAATCCCCGGCACGGATATTGAAGGAGGAGAGATTCTGATCCTCTCCTTTGATGCCGCGAAAAATGCCCTGGAAAAAACGAGGAAGGGCGAGATCGCCGTCGATACGGAATGCATGCCTCTGTACGGGCCGCTTCTGGTTCAGCTTATTCAGGAGATGGAAACCGGGAAAGAGCCGGACTTTCAGAATTACGTGGCGGAGGAGCAGTTTTCCGCGGTGGAAGAAATCTCTTCGGTCAGCGTTTCGGGGACCGATTATCCGGTCACGTTTCTTACGGAAGAACTGATCGAAAACAGGGAGTATTAGATCGAGTGAGGTAGATGAATGGTTAAACTGTTTCTCGTTGAAGATGAAATTGCAATGCGCGAGGGAATCCGCCGCCGCATTCCCTGGGAGGAGGAAGGAGTCGACTACTGCGGAGAGGCGGGGGACGGGGAGCTTGCCTGGCCTCAGATCCTGGAGAAAAAGCCGGATATTGTCATTACGGATATCAAAATGCCGTTTATGGACGGCCTTGAGCTCTCCCGGCTGATCCGCCAGGAGCTGCCGGAAACAAAAATCGTCATCCTCTCCGGTTACACCGAGTTCCGCTATGCGCAGGATGCGCTGCGTATCGGCGTGACGGAATATCTGGTAAAGCCGATCACGCCGAGGGACCTGAGAGAGGTGGTCCGAAAGCTGGTACTGAAGATCCGCGAGGAAAAACAGACAAAGCAGGAGCAGATGGGGCTGATCGAGGAGGAGGAAAAGGAGAAGGCGGCGCATCAGCGCAGAAAATTCTTCCGGTCCCTTGTCTCCGGAGATCTGTCCTCCCACGAGCTGCTTGTGCTTTCGGAAGAAACAGGTCTCCCTCTGAGAGCGCCTTATTATCAGATGCTTCTGCTGTATGTGCAGTATTCCGCGGATCTGGAAAGCCAGCGGCGCATGGAAACGATGCTGAATTCCCTGGAGGAGGATATCCCCGGCTGCTGTCTGTTTGAGAACAGCGTCGACAGCCAGGCGATCCTCCTTTCCGCCGCCTCCCCGGACGAGCTGCAGGAACTGCGGGACCGGGTTTCCGCTCAGGTCCTGTCGGCTGCCGAAGCCTCGGGGAGCCAGCCTTTTTTTATCAGCACCGGAAAGCCCGTCAGCCACATGAGCGAAATCAAGGAATCCTGGATCGAGGCGCACAGGGCGGGATCCTACCGGTTTTTCCTGCCGCCCAACCGGATTGTCGGAGGGGATATACCGATCCATGATCTCATCGAAGAGAGCAGAGGTGCTGCTTCACCCGGACAGATCGACACGGAATCGCTCCTCGAGGGGGAAAGCCTCCGGAACGCCTGGGAGAGCTTTCTGCGCACCGGAACTCTGCAGGAGATCGATGATTTTATTGATGATCTTTTTTCCTCTGTCGGAGAGGACAATGTGCGTTCGATCATCTTTCTCAGCTATATCACCATGGACAGCTATTTTTCAATGGCGAGATTCCTGAAGGAGCTTGGCCGGGATCCGCAGGAAATCAGCGGGGTATGCGGGGATATCAATGATGTGATTGCTTCTGTTGCAACTGCCGAAGACGCGAAATCCTGCCTGAAAGGATATCTGACGGAGGTGATCCGGGTCCGTGACAGCAGCTCGTCCCGCAAAAACCACCAGATCCTGAAGGACGCGGTCGAGTATATCGATGCGCATTATACTGATGAGGAAATGTCGCTGAATCAGGCGGCGCTGGCCGCCGGCTTAAGCCCGAACCGTTTTTCCGCCCTTTTTTCCCGCGAGATGGGGATGACCTTTATCGAGTACCTGATCGGAAAACGGATGGAAAAAGCCAGGGAGCTCCTGATGAATACCGACCTCCGCAGCTCCGAGATCGCCTACCGGTCCGGCTATAAGGATCCTCATTATTTCAGCGCCACCTTCAAAAAGCTGCATGGGTTGTCCCCCAGGGAATACCGCATGAGGGGAAAAGATGAACATGAAGAAGAATGACCGTCAGCCGTTTCAGAAAAAAGGAATGCCGCTCCGGAGAAGACTGTTCCTCGTCTTTTCCATCATGATCATCCCTTTTTTTATCCTGATTTTTTATCTGCTGTACAGCATCAATGAAATCAGCAGCTCCTACGATACCATCGTAAAAAACATCACCGAGATCAATGAGTACAACCTTGTCTTTAAGGAGGACATCGACTCGGTGATGTATATGATGGTCGCCCATTCACTCTCAAAGTACGAAGTGAAAAACGAGCTCGGAATGACCAATCCGGATGAGATGATCCGGGACGCAGAGGAGGCCTTCGAGAAGCTTCGCGCCACAACAGTTTCGCCGTCGGCGCTGGAGGTTTTAAAGGGAGCGACCCGCTTGCTGATTACGCTTCATAAGCGGGTGAACGATATCAGCAGTACCGTGCGGGAGACCGGGTCCTACGATGAGAACATGGAAAGGCTCGATATGGATATCCGGGTTCTGACAGAGATGATCCAGGACCGTATCTCCCAGTATATCTATTTTGAATCCCAGAGCATGGAGAGCATCCGGCAGCAGATGGACGAAAACACAGTACTGCTCACACGGTTTTCGGTCATGACAACCGCAGCCCTTTTTATTCTCCTTTTTGTGCTCTCCTCTGTTTTTTCGAGGAGCATCACAAAGCCGCTGACCGGACTTGTGGAAAGCGCCGAACAGATCGGGCGGGGATATTTTGATGTGAAGGCGAAGTCGGAGGGAAGTCCGGAGGTACAGATTCTGGCGGACAGCTTCAACAGCATGGCAGGCCAGATCGGGGAACTGGTTGAACGAAACAAGCAGGAGCAGATCAATTTGCGCAATCTGGAACTGAAGCTGCTGCAGGCTCAGATCAATCCGCATTTTCTGTACAACACGCTTGACAACATCGTATGGCTGGCGGAGGATGACCGGAAAGAGGATGTCGAAGGGATTGCTGCGGCCCTCTCAACATTTTTCCGCACATCTCTGTCGGGAGGGCGCGATGTCATCAGCATCCGGGAGGAGGTCCTGCATATCCGGTCCTATCTGGAGATCCAGCAGTTCCGCTATCGGGATATCCTTACGTACAGCATTGAGACGGAGGAAGGATGCGGGGATTACCAGATTCTGAAGATGACCCTGCAGCCCATTGTGGAAAATGCCCTGTATCACGGGATTAAAAACAAGCGGGGCGGAGGCAGCATATCCATCAATATCGGGAGAACGGAGGACCGCCTTGTCATAAAAATCAGGGATACGGGCATCGGAATGACTCCCGATCAGCTGACAGAGCTGATACGCCGTGTGGACGGAAACCTTCCGCCCGAAAAGGGAAACGAAGGTTTTGGCCTGTCCAATGTGGCCGAGCGGCTGCGCCTGAGCTACGGGGAGTCTGCGGGTATGATTTTTCACAGTGAATATGGAGAAGGAACAGAAGTTGTTGTGCAGATTCCAGTAAAATATTTAACCTGAGGAGAAAATAATCTACTTTTTTGATGAAGAGGCAGCTCAAAAACAAAAAAAATGAAACCAAAACGGGAAGAATTCACATGGTAAATTCTTTCCGTTTTTTTTATAATAAGCCCGTAAGTTAAAGGAAGCCGCAAAAGAGAAGACGGCTGATTATTTACATATTATAAGGAGGCAGTTATGAATAAAAAAGTTCTTGTTCCTGTTCTTGCAGCAGCTATGGCAATGTCCGTAATGCCGATCTCCAATGTTTTCGCAGAGGATGATCTGATCAAAGTCGGTTTCGCACAGGTTGGTCATGAGAGTGACTGGCGTACCGCTTCCACCAAATCCTGCCAGGATGTTTTTTCTGTAGAGAACGGATATGATTTAAGCTTTGTTGACTGCGACAACGACGAAGCAGCTCAGAAAGAAGCTGTTCGTTCCTTCATCGAGCAGGATGTTGATTACATCATCATTGACCCGATCATCGCTACCGGATGGGACACCGTTCTTACCGAGTGCGAGGATGCCGGAATCCCGGTTATCGTAATCGACCGTACCATCGATGACTCCGATAAATATGCAGCATGGGTAGGCTCCAACTTCAAGACAGAAGGTCTTGCAGCCGGCGAGTGGCTGAAAGCTTACGCAGATGCTCAGGGAATCGAAGAGATCAACGCTCTGGTTATCTCCGGAACCACCGGCGCTTCCGCACAGATCGGACGTTCCGACGGATTCAACGAAGTAGCTGAGAAATATGGCTGGAACGTTATCGACGAGCAGACCGGTGATTTCACCGAGGCTGGCGGCCAGGAAGTTATGGAGAACTACTGCAAGTCCTATGAAGGACAGTTCAACGTAGTTGTATGCCAGAACGACAACGAAGCATTCGGCGCTATGACCGCTATGGACAACGCTGGTGTTACCTATGGCCCCGGAAACGATGTTATCCTGATCTCCTTCGACGCCTGCACCGCTGGCCTGGAAGAAGTTAAAGCCGGAAAGATCACAGCTGACTTCGAGTGCAACCCGCTGGCAGCTCCGTTCGTAGAAGAAGTTATCCAGACACTGGCAGCCGGAGAGGAACCGGAAGCAGAAGTTTACATGGTAGAGCACTGGTATGCACTGCCAGATCAGATCGTAGACTTTGAAATCGACGGCGAAGCTCAGGAAATGACCGAGGTTACGGATGAGGTTATCGAAGCTCAGTATTGATGCCGAACCGTACGCCCTTATGAGGGCGAAGGTATAAACTGACAAAAAAGGAAGGTTCCTGCGCAAAACCAGGAACCTTCGTTTTATGTAAGCAATGGAGGGAAAGGAGCAGGTATGGAAGACAATGTAGTATTGACAGCCAGGGGCATTACGATGACGTTCCCCGGCGTAAAGGCTCTGGAGAATGTGGACTTTACCCTGCGCAAGGGCGAAATACATGCTCTGATGGGTGAAAACGGTGCCGGTAAATCCACGCTCATCAAATGTCTGACCGGAATCAATGATTTTGAGGCCGGGGAGATCCGCCTTGAAGGGATTTCCGGGCCGGTAAAAAATCATTCGACAAAGGATGCGCAGGATATCGGGATCTCCACCGTTTATCAGGAGGTTAACCTGTGCCCGAATCTTTCAGTTGCCGAAAATCTGTTTATCGGCCGTGAGCCGATGACGAAATTTCACACGATCGACCGGAAAACATATAACACAAGATCCCAGAAAATCATGGACGAGCTGGGAATCTCGGTCGATGTGACCCAGAACCTTGAAAACTACTCCCTGGCAATTCAGCAGATGGTCGCGATCGCCAGGGCTGTCGATATGGACTGTAAAGTCCTGATTCTGGATGAGCCGACCTCCTCGCTGGACGATGAGGAAGTCGAAAAGCTGTTTGTCCTGATGCGGAGGCTGAAGGACAAGGGCGTCGGCATCGTATTCGTAACGCATTTCCTGGAGCAGGTTTATGCGGTATGCGACAGGATCACGGTTCTCCGGGACGGCCGTCTGGTCGGGGAATATCCGATCGCGGATCTTCCGAGGGTCAAGCTGGTCGCTGCCATGATGGGTAAAAATCTGGACGACCTGGCCGAGATCCAGAAGGAAACCGAGGAGAATGTCAGGAACAATGATCTGGAGATTTCCGCCAGAGGATTAAGCCATGCCGGAACCGTCAAGCCCTTTGACCTTGATATCCACAAGGGAGAGGTGGTCGGCATCGCAGGTCTTCTTGGATCCGGCCGCAGCGAACTGGCCAGGGCGATCTACGGAGCCGATAAGGCCAGCACCGGAACCCTTGCAGTGGACGGGAAACAGGTGAAAATCAACCAGCCGATCGATGCCATGAATCTTGGCATGGGGATGCTTCCGGATGACAGAAAAGCCGAGGGTATTATCGGGGATCTTTCCGTCCGGGAAAACATCATCCTCGCCCTGCAGGCAAAGAGGGGCATGTTCCGCCAGCTTTCCAGAGCAAAACAGGAAGAAATCGCGGACCGTTACATTGATCTCGTGCAGATTAAAACCGCAAGCCGTGAGACCCTGGTCAAACAGCTCTCCGGCGGCAATCAGCAGAAGGTGATCCTTGCCCGCTGGCTTGCGACAGACCCGGATTTTCTCATCCTGGATGAGCCGACGCGAGGGATTGATGTCGGTACCAAGTCCGAGATCCAGAAGCTGATCGTAAAGCTTGCAGGCGAAGGAAAGAGCATCCTGTTTATCTCATCCGAGATCGCCGAGATGCTGCGTACCTGCAACCGGATGGCGATCATGCGCGACGGCCAGAAGGTGGGCGAGCTGGATCACGACCTGACCCAGGAGAATGTAATGAAAGCAATTGCGGGAGGTGAGGCTCATGAATAAGAATTCAACATGGGCAAGGATCAAGGCCTGGCCGTTGTTTCTGCCGGTTCTGAGCCTGATTCTTGTAATGGCAGTCAATATTGTGCATGACGTTTATATCGGAGCAAATCCGTTCTCCTTCTTCATGATTACGCTCAGAGAGACAACAGGAAACGGCACGATCCTGTACGGAAGAATCATCGATATCCTGAACCGCGGCAGTGAGGTGGCTATCCTGGCGATCGGCATGACGCTGGTTGTTTCTTCCTCCGCCGGTACCGATATCTCGGTAGGATCGGTCATGAGCCTTTGCGCGAGCTTCTGCTGCATGCTCCTGGCAGGCTACGGGGTTTCGTCCACATCAGAGCTCGCCAGGCCCCTGTTTGTAGGCGTTCTCGGCGGCATCCTTCTTGGGGTTCTCTGCGGTATGTTCAACGGAACGCTGGTTGCGTATTTCCGGATCCAGCCGATGGTTGCGACACTGATCCTGTTTTCGGCTGCCCGGGCCATCGGACTTCTGCTCTGCAACGACCTGATCGTATATGTGCGGAACGGCACGTTCGGTATTTTCGGCAGCTATCTGGGAATCATACCGACTCCGGTTATCATCGCTGCGGTATGCATTGCTGTTGTTGCGGTTCTGCTGAAAAAGACCGCTCTTGGAATGTATATCCAGTCGGTCGGCATCAACGACAAGGCAAGCCGGATCGCCGGACTCAATTCCAGGCGGATCATCTTCCTGACCTACACGATCTGCGGATTGTTTGCGGGAATTGCCGGGATTGTCGCTTCGTCCCGAATCACATCGGCAGACTCCAACAATATCGGACTTTATTTTGAGATGGACGCGATCCTCGCGGTTGCACTGGGCGGAAACTCGCTCGGCGGCGGCAAGTTTAATCTTGCCGGTTCCATCATCGGAGCCTACACGATCCAGGCGATCACAACGACCCTGTACGCACTGGGTGTTGCCTCGACGCAGGCGCCGGTGTTTAAGGCGATCATCGTCATCATTATCGTATCGATTCAGTCAGAGCCTGTAAAGAACTGGTTCAAAAAGAGAAATCTCGCAAAGCAGACGAAGGGGGTGGCATAAATGCAGGGAAAGAGAAAAATGAACGGACATACCATCCTGCTGCTGATCACCGTCGGCCTGTTTATTGTGCTCTATGCAGGGGGCTGTATCGCCTATGGCAGCAAGGGATTTTCGCACCTCCAGACATTCCTGAACATACTGATCACCAATGCCGGGCTGATCTGTGTCACATGCGGCCTGACAATTGTAATGCTGACGGCCGGAATTGATATTTCAGTCGGCGCGCTGATCGCCATGGACTGTATGATTCTTGCTGTGGGGATGCGTTCCGGCATGAACGCGGTTGTCATGGTACTGATTGTTCTGGTAATCGGGATTGCTTTCGGAACTTTCCAGGGATTCCTTGTAGGATACCTTCAGATTCAGCCGTTTATCGTGACGATGGCGGGCATGTTCTTCTGCAGAGGTATGACGGCAGTCATCTGTACGGAGCAGGTATCCATCACACAGCAGACAAGCGCCCTGTTTTACGCCTGGGCGAACGCCAAAATCAACATTCCCTTCGGCGGATATATCAATAATAAAGGGAAATACATGACGCCCTATATCCGTCCGAGTGTGGTCATTGCACTCCTCATCCTTGTCTTTACATTTATCATGCTGCGCCACACAAAGCTCGGCAGATCCTTCTACGCGATCGGCGGAAGCGAGCAGTCGGCAGCCATGATGGGACTGAACACCAAAAAGGTGAAGATGCGGGCTTATATGCTTTCGTCCATCCTGTGCTCCATCGGCGCGGTGTGCTACTGCCTGAACACTATGGCGGGATCCGTATCGCAGGCCCTGGGCCTCGAGATGGATGCCATCAGCTCCTCCGTCATCGGCGGAACGCTGCTGACAGGTGGTGTCGGCAATGTGATCGGCTCCTTCTTCGGCGTGCTGATCAACGGTACGATCTCCTCCATTGTTAAGACGAACGGCAAGCTGGCCAGCTCCTGGCCGAACATTCTGACAGCTGCCCTGCTGTTTGTGTTTATCGTGATCCAGAGCGTGTTCGCAATGCTCCGGAACCGCAGGAAATAAAAAACAAGGAACGCTTGCAGCCCTCTGTCTCAGGATAGAGGGCTGAATCATTTCAAAGGAGAAGAACAGCATGAGAGCAGCAATTGTAAAAGCCGGGCCGGTCTGGAACAATTTTCACACACATACTTACCGGTGCAATCACGCGGAAGGCGATGTGAGCGACTATGCAAAAAAGGCATCCGGACTTGGAATGACGAAGCTTGGAATATCGGAGCATGCTTATGTGCCGGGGACGGAGGATGACCCGTTCCTTTTAAACCGCCGGGATGTCCCGGAATATGTAAATGCGTGCCGCAGGGCGGACGGAAAATACGGGGACCTGAAGGTGTTCTGCGGCGTTGAGTGCGATTACGATCCCTCTGATGAATCTTTTTTCAGAGAATTCTATCAGGAAGAGATGGGGATGGACTATCTGGTGGGATCGGTACATGGGCTGAAGGGAAGGCTGGATGTGATGAACTGCTTTTCCAACAGACATTTTGGCGCGAAGGAGCTGCGCATTTATACGGATCTTTACGTGAAGCTGATTGAGAGCCGGATTTTCACGTTCTGCGCGCATCCTGATCTGTTCGGCCGTCCTGTCGGTATCGGAGAGGATCCGAAAAACTGGGATGCAAACGCGGCGGGCGCGGCAAAAGAGATCCTGGAAGCGGCTGAAGCGAACGGCAGTGTGCTGGAGATCAATGTCAGCGGCGTGTGGAAGGCCCTGACCAAGGGATATCCTGTGATTATCTATCCAAGACGGGAATTCTGGGAGATGGCTGCGGATTACGATATCCGTGTGATCGTGAACTCGGATGCCCACAGCCTGGAAAGGCTGGACGCCTATGCGGATTACGGCCTGGATCTGGTATCGGAATTCGGCCTCAAAAGGGTGGAGCTGGGATAAGCAGGAAAGATTTGCCGGACTTGAAAGAAGAAACGTATCTTATCACGTTTTTGGACGGACTCAGCAGCAGGTGCTTTGCCCTGTTGTGAACAGAGTTACGAAAAGACAATGTGGGACGGTAACATATGAAGACTGCGATCCCGGAGCATCCGAACCAGAGATGCAGGCTTGTCCGGGAGAAAGGAGAATTATGAATCGGATTTTTACAGGTTTTATGGAAGGCATTAACCTTGGAGGCTGGCTTTCCCAGTTTGACAGCTTCAGTGAGGAACACTTTGGCAGCTTTATTACCGAGACAGACATTTCCAGGATTGCGGATATGGGGTTCGACCATGTCCGGGTTCCGATAGATTATACACTTCTTGAAGATGAAGAAGGGAAGCCTTTGGAGCTGGGATTCCGTTATCTGGAAAAGTGCAGGGAATGGTGTGAAAAATACGGCCTCAATATGCTGATCGACCTGCATGAGTGCTTCGGTTATTCCTTCGACCCTCTGAAGAAGGATATGGACCGTGCCGGATTTTTTTATGATGATGCACTTCAGAACCGTTTTTTTGCTTTATGGAAAAGGATAGCAGAGAGGTTCTCCGCTTACCCGGAGCAGGTTGCTTTTGAACCGTTAAATGAGGTTGTGCTGAGTGAAGTGGCAGATGCATGGAACAGGATCGCCGGAAAGTATATCCGCATGATGCGCGGGATTGCCCCCGGGAGCTGGCTGGTGGTCGGAGGTGTCTGCTACAATAATGTTTTGAGCGTGCCGCTTCTTGACCTTCCGGCAGACGACCGCCTTGTCTACAATTTTCACTGCTATGAGCCTCTGATATTTACGCATCAGGGCGCTTACTGGGTTGAAAAAATGCCTCCGGAATTCCGCATCGGATATCCCGGAACGCTGAAAGAGTACCAGGATGCGAGCCTCTTTTTAAGCAAAGACCTCGCCGGCGCGGTCTTTAATGAAGGAATCCGTGAAATCGGAACCGGATTTTTCGAAGATATTTTTTCGGCCGCGGTAGAAAAGGCACAGGCCGATTCTGTACCGCTGTACTGCGGGGAGTACGGGGTAATCGACCTGGCCTCCGAAGAAGACAGGCAAAGATGGCTGAAGGATATAAGGGCGTCCTTCGATGCGCATGGAATTGGAAGAGCTCTGTGGAACTATAAGGAAAAGGATTTCGGGATTGTTTCTTCCCTTCAGTGAAATGCTATCATCTTATCTGGAAGAATCCGGATGCCGGTCCGGTAAAATTCCTGCATCGCCTGGATCATGTACAGGGTGTCCTTCGTCCCGGCTGTCTCATAGGGAGAATGCATGGCCAGCTGCGCGCATCCGATGTCTGCCGTGTGGAGGGAGACGTGGCTGTTCGAGATATTGCCGAGCGTAGAGCCGCCGGGGATGTCGGAATGGTTGATATAGGTCTGGCAGGGTACGCCGGCTCTTTTACAGAGCTCTTTAAAGACAGCCCCTGAAACCGAATCGGTAGTGTACTTCTGGCTGGCGTTGAATTTCAGGACGGGTCCCATATTCATAAAGGGACGGTTGGTCGGATCGGCCTTGTCCGGGTGATGCGGATGAACCGCGTGTGCATTGTCCGCGGAGAGCATAAAGCTTTTGGCGAGCACTGCAGGGTACTGTTCCGGAGAACCGGTAAGGCAGCAGCAGACCCGGCTCAGGGTATCCTGAAGGAATGTGGAATCTGCCCCCTGTTTTGTTGTGCTGCCTACCTCCTCATTGTCGAAGACGCAGCAGACGGCGATGCTTTTCGGATCTGGAGTGCCGAGCAGGGCGGAGACGGATGAGAAGGCGCACTGCAGGTCATCCAGACGGGCGCTGGAGAAGAATTCACGGGAAGCACCCCAGATTGTGCCGGGTACACGGTTGTACAGGAAAAGATCCGTCCCGAGGATATCCTCTTTCGTTACTCCCGCCGATTCTGCGATGAGCGAAAGAAATCCCTTCGAAGCTGTCTCATCTCCGAAGAGAGGCAGCATATCCTTCTGCGGGTGGTAGGCATAGCCGTCGTTCACCTGCCGGTTCATGTGGATTGCCAGAGAAGGGATCATGAGCAGATCCCGGTCTATGTTTACAAGACGGGCTGCGAGGCCGTTTTCCGTGCGAATCACGATCCGCCCCGCTGCTGAGAGCGGGCGGTCGAACCATGGGGCCATCAGCATTCCGCCGTATTTTTCCACGTTCAGCTTTGTATAATGCTCCTCAGCAGTGATTTCCGCATTTTCTTTGATTTTGAAGGACGGAGAATCGCTGTGAGATGCAATGATCTGGAAATGATCCGGTGTATTCTCCGGAATCCGGAAAGCGATCAGTGAAGAATCCGAACGGATGACAAAACGCCTGTCCCCCGGAGACAGTTTCCAGGGCTCGGTTTCATAAAGCTCCGTGAAACCGTTCTCTAAAAGCATCTGCCGGATGGTGCTGACAGCGTGAAAACAGGTGGGACTTTTTTGAATAAAATCGATGAGATCCAGTGTGGCTTTTTCAAACATAAATATTAACTGTATCTGTGAGGATGTCTGACAGATACGATCTCCTTTTTATGATCTGCTGCCGAAAGGGCAGCAGAGAAAGTGTACCAGATGAGGAGACGAACTGTCAACAGACAGAGACCAGGAGGAACTTATGAGAGATATTTTATACAGACAGATGGCAATTGATTTCTGCTGCTCTTTTGAGGATGTCTCTGATGCCGGGAATCATTTTACTGAATTTCAGTACCCGGAGGGAAGACGCAGGTTCAGAGAGGAGCCGGAATGCTTTCTGAAGCTCGCAGTGATCAACAATAAACTGCTGTTTACCGGAAAAAAAGATATAGTGGAGTGGTGCAGGCATGAGTATTCCGGCACAGGCTCCGCATGGTTTCTCGAGGCTAAGAACCTGCGCAGGCTGAACGACAGACTCCATGAGGACGGGTATCAGATAGAACTCCTGCATCCGTTTTACATCCCGGGAAAGCATGTGGAGGCAGACCCGGGCCGGTATGAAATCCGCTGGTTTGACAATAAAGAAATTGAGCAGTTTCGCGGCGACAGCCGTTTTACAGAGGCATATTCATTCTGCGGGAGTGCACCTGACGTGATCGGAGTTGCCGCAGTGCAGAATGACAGAATCCTCGGGATGGCAGGGGCGAGCGCTGACAGCCCGCTGATGTGGCAGATCGGCATCAATGTCGAAGAGGACGCCAGGGGAGCCGGAATCGGCAAGCTGCTGGTGGTTCTGCTGAAAAACAGAATCCAGGAGCAGGGTATTCTGCCCTACTACGGAACAGCCTTTTCGCACATTGCATCGCAGAAGGTGGCGCTTGGCAGCGGATTTATTCCCGCCTGGGTTGAACTCACAACATCAAAACAGGCTCCCGAAAGAAACTGATTATGTTAACATAAGTATAGCATTTCCATGCGGAACGTGTTATATTATTGGTAACAGAAGGTTACTATAAGGAGCAATTATATGAATTTTCATTATTTTTATACAGGATGCGAATTTGAAGCCTGTGATTTCCTGGGAGCACATGTGGCGGAAAATGGCGTGGTGTTCCGCACTTATGCGCCGGCAGCCAGCCATGTGACGGTCATCGGAGAATTCAATGACTGGACAGACACGGACATGCACCGCATCCATGACGGACAGTTCTGGGAGTGCTTTATTGAAAATGCCAGCCATGGGCAGATGTACAAATACCGTATCTACCGCCCGGACGGAGGATACACGGATCATGCTGACCCGTACGCTTTTTATTCTGAACTGCGTCCGGCCACGGCGTCGATCATCTATGACATGGACCGCTTTTCGTTTCATGACCTTGAGTTTATGACGAACAGGGATAATTTCAGCAGCCGGGCCCTGAATATTTATGAACTGAATCTCGGCTCCTGGCGCCGAAAGGACGGAGGAGAGCCTGAGGTGGACTACGAGGAACCGGAAGATGCATCCGCAGGCTGGTACCGCTATGAGGAGATTGCAGATATGCTGATCCCCTATCTGCTGGAGAACCACTACAACTGTGTGGAATTCATGCCTCTTGCGGAATTCCCGGCGGATGAATCATGGGGATACCAGGGGACGGGCTTTTTCAGCGCAACATCCCGGTACGGAACCCCGGACGGTCTGCGCACCCTGATCGATCGTCTTCACCAGAACAATATCGCTGTGATCCTGGATGTGGTGACGGTTCATTTTGCCGCGAATGATTACAGCCTGATGAATTACGACGGCACACCGCTCTACGAATACCCCAATTCGGCGGTCGGATACAGCGAATGGGGAAGCTGCAATTTTATGCATTCCCGCGGAGAAGTACGTTCTTTCCTTATCTCAGCCTGTGATTTCTGGCTGAGCCGGTACCATTTTGACGGCCTGCGCTTTGATGCGGTTGGGAACCTGATTTACTGGCAGGGAGACCAGGGAAGGGGCGAAAACCGTGACGCGCTGCAGTTTCTGCGCACCATGAATGAGGGCCTTCATGCCCGGCATCCCGGAGTGATGCTGATTGCTGAGGATTCGACAGCATATCCCGGGGTCACAAGGCCTGTTTCGGAGGGCGGACTGGGATTTGACTATAAGTGGGATCTCGGCTGGATGAACGATACCCTGTCATATTTCCAGGAATGGCCGGAGCGCCGCACCTCCGTATATCACAAGCTCACCTTTTCCATGCAGTATTATTATAATGAAAAATACCTGCTGCCGCTTTCCCATGATGAGGTGGTACACGGCAAAGCCACGATTCTCCAGAAAATGTCCGGGGACTATGAAGGAAAATTCCCGCAGGCACGGGGAATGTATCTGTACATGTACCTTCATCCGGGCAAAAAGCTGAATTTTATGGGAAATGAAGTAGGACAGCTGCGTGAGTGGAACGAGAAGAGGGAGCAGGACTGGTTTATTACCAGGTATCCTCTTCATGACAGCTTTCATACATTTATGATGGATCTTAACAGGCTGTACGAGAAACATCCGTGTCTCTGGAAACACGATTATGACCGCAGCGGGTTTGAGTGGATCGACGCGAATCAGGAACTGAAAAATGTATATGTGTTCCGGCGCAGGTCTGAGGAGGAGAGTATTCTCTGCATATTCAATTTTTCGGAGTTTGAGCAGAACTATGAATACTATCCCGGGTGGGATGGCGTATGGACAGTCCTGATGGATACAGATCTCACAAAATACTCCGGCGAGACAAAAGAGGAGGATATCATTCCCCTTCGGATCCCGGCAGGAGAAACCGGTACCATCACCCTTCCTCCGTTTTCGGGGAGATGCTATCTGGAGCGCAGCAGGGAGGATGCGGACAATGAAATGAGTGCGAAGGCCGAAGAAGGCAAACCGTCCGTTCTGACAGGCGGTGATGCGTGATGCAGAGGACGGGGGTAAATAACGGAACGTTAAAGAGCCAGAACAGGGGGCTGGTTCTTCGCCTCCTGACAACGGGAGAGTGCACTTCGCGGATCGATGTAGCCAAGCGGACCGGACTTTCCAAGATGGCGGCCACAAATATTATCGCCGGATTTATCGAGGATGAAATACTGGAAGAACGTGAGACAATCCAGGTGGGCGGAAAAGGGAGAAACCCGATTCAGCTGGGCCTGTCCCCGAAAGCTCCCAAGATGATCGGCGTGTATATCGGCAGAAACGAGTGCAGTGTGGTTCTGAACGATATGCATCTGACGGTGCTTACAAAAGCAGGCTTTGCCCTGACGCGTGACAACCAGGAACATCTGTTTGATATGATATGCCGCTGCATTGAACGAATCCAGAAAAAGGCTCCGGATGAGAGAATCTGGGGGATCTGTGTGAGTGCTTCCGGGGCGGCCGACACGGAGAACGGAGGCTTCCGGAATCTGCAGGAGACAGCCGGGAGCGGCGATGTTTCGCTGAAGAGCCTTCTGGAGGAGAAGTTTCAGATGCCGGTCGTGCTGGAAAACCGCTACAATGGCGCAGCCCTTGCGGAAAAGCTCTACGGGAACGGCCGGGATGTCGAAAGCCTGCTGTTCTGCGGAATCTGTGAGGAGATCGGCTCCGGGCTGCTCCTGGGCGGAGGGATGAGAACGATGTACGGCATACAGAGCAGCCTTGGGCACATAAGCATTGAGATGAAAGGAAGGCAGTGCAAATGCGGCAGGCGCGGCTGCCTGCAGATGTACGCTTCGATACCGATGGTGCGCGCGAAGTACCGGAAAATATCCGGGGAGGAGCTTACCTTCCGCGAGATCTGCAGAAATGCGGAAAAAGGAAATGCGCTGGCGGTCGAGACACTGGATGATATGACAGACAGGCTGGCGTGCGGGCTCACAAATGCGGTAAATATGTTCGCGCCTCAGAAGATTCTGATCGGGTTTGACGGATGCATCCTTCCTTCAAAATATATGACACGCCTCGAAAAAATGGTGAATGAAAAATCTCTTCCGGGAGATCATATTCCGTTTCAGAAGCCTGCCCTTGGCAGGAATGCCGGGATACGGGGATGTACCTCAAGACTGCTGATGGATATTTTTAACGGGGAGCTGCTGTGACAGCGGACAGTTTATTTCTTTTTTATAATTTTTATATTTTTATTATAAAAAGAACAAACTATGAACACAATTCGGCAGTATGATATACACATCTTAAGAGAAAGCAAAACTCTTAAGAAAACTCTTTCCTTTCCCTAAATATGTAAACATTAACCACTGATTTTCGGCGGGACAGCCGGAAAAAGGTGGTTTTTGTTTGTTGTTAGTGTTATAATGCCGGAGTGACAGTTTTAGTGACAGATATGAGGAGAAAGTTATGGCTTTTGCAGTTTTTGCAGACGGGAGTGCGAATCTTCCAAAAAAATTACTTTCGGGAATCACCCTGCTGCCATGTGAATATACAGTGGACGGAAAACCCGAAACATATTGGGGAGACGTGGATCATTTTGACGGACATGCATTTTATGAAAGCCTTCGAAACGGGAAGGAAGTACGTACCAGCCTCCTGAATACACAGCTGTTCATCAGCGCGTTTACCCCGGTTCTGGAGCAGGGGAACGATATCGTTTATGTTTCGATGAGCTCCGGAATCAGCGGTACCTGCGGCGCGGCCCTGATCGCGGCGCGGGAGCTGATGGAAGAGTTTCCTGACCGCTTTATTCATATTGTTGATTCGAAAGGGTGCGGCTTCGGGAGCGGCCTTCTTGCGGTAAGGGCAGCGGAGCTTTCGGCGCAGGGAATGGATGCAAGGGAAGCTGCGCTGGTTCTCGACGACGAAGTGCCGCACATGTGCCAGTATTTTACGGTGGATAATCTGAAATTCCTGAAGAAGACCGGGCGTGTGAGCGGGGTGACGGCTGCCATCGGTACGGTTCTGAACATCAAGCCGGTTCTCTACGGGGACAGTACAGGGCATATTGTCTCCTGCGGCAAGGTGAGAGGGCGGAAAAAAGCGATCGAGGCAGTGGCAGAAAAATATAATGAGAAAAGGCTGGAGAACAAACTGGTCTGTATCTCTCACGGGGACTGTATCGAGGATGCAAGGGCGCTGGCCAGGATCGTCCACAAAATGACCCCGGATGCGCATATCATGATCTGCCAGCATGAGCCTTTTTCCGGCGCGCATGTAGGCCCGGGAATGCTGGCTCTGTTTTTCCGGGGAAAAGAAAGATGAAAGGGTTTGGCTTTTATGAAGTCAGGGGAACAGCTGCGGTCGGAGCTGGCCGCAATCAACCACAGGAGTTATCCGGCGTATAAATCCCTGAAAGGGGAGTATCGTTTTCCGGATTATATTTTATCGATCGACCACGTGCAGGGGGATCCTTTTGCGGCACCGTCCCACGTGAGTCTGATACTGGAATCTGCGCGCTGCGGATTTCCGGCAGAATATCTTAAAGGCATTCGAAACCGGACGGCAATGGCGGATTATCTTTTAAGGCGGTTCGGCGAAGCGGTCAACCGTTTCTCGTTCAAGGCGAAGGGCTCCGGGAAGAGCGGCCTCATCAAGGTGAGCCGCTGCGGTCAGGAGATCCTGAGGAGATCCGCGTGCAGCGTGGATGAAAAAAGGATTATCGTCCGTTTTCATGTAGGGTTCCCCGCAAACGGACGTACCATCAACTCACCGGAGCTGGAAAAGATATTCTTCGACTTTCTTCCGAAGGCTGCTGCCGGCTCTCTCCATTACAGGAGCCTGAATGCGGCGGATCTGAAAGGATATCTGGAGCTTTTTGAGGATCAGGAGTTTATACGGGAGGAACTGAAAAAGAGGGGGTTGTCGGCGTTTGTGTGCGACGGCTCTGTCCTGCCGAGGGAGAGCGGGATCAGCGGTCGTCCGATGAAAGGTGCAGTGCCTTTTGTCTCACCGGAGAGTCTCCGCATCGCATTGGATCTTCCGAACCGCGGAAAAATCACCGGCATGGGCATCCCGAAAGGCATTACTCTGATTGTCGGCGGTGGTTATCATGGGAAATCAACCCTTCTGGACGCGCTTCAGGCAGGGGTCTACGAGCACGTTCCCGGAGACGGAAGAGAGTATGTAATCACGGATGCGTCCGGCGTCAAGCTTCGGTCCGAGGACGGCAGGTTTGTGAAGGACGTGGATATTTCGATGTTCATAAACCACCTTCCGAACAAAAAGGATACCAGGAGGTTCAGCACGGAGGACGCCAGCGGAAGTACATCGCAGGCGGCCGGAATCATCGAAGCCATCGAGGCGGGCAGCCGGCTGTTTCTGCTTGATGAGGATACTTCGGCGACCAATTTCATGGTGAGGGATTCTTTCATGCAGGAGGTGATCTCCCCGGAACAGGAACCGATCACACCGTTCCTTCTGAGGGCACGGAGCCTGTACGAGAAGAATGGAATCTCAACGATCCTTGTGGCCGGAAGCTCGGGAGCTTTTTTCCACATTGCCGACACGATCATCCAGATGGATAACTACATTCCGGTGGATATCCGGGAGAAGGTGAAGGCGCTTCTTCCAAAGTATCCTCTGCCGGATGCGGGAATCCGGGACACCGGGGAGGAATTCCCGGGTCAGAGCGCTTCGGACAGGCGTATCATGACGCGGGACACTACGGTGCGGACCCGCCGGAACTATTACGGCAAAGTCACAGATCAGCCCGAAAAGATCAAGATTCATGTGAACGGAACGGACAGCTTTTCGCTTGGCCGGGATGAGGTGGATCTGCGGTATATTGAACAGATCGTGGATGAGGAGCAGATGGCAGCGCTTGCCGACATCCTCAAATATGCCTGTGAGAACCTGATTGATGGGAAAAGAACCCTGGATCAGGTTGTCAAAAGTGTTCTGGAAAAGCTCCGGACCGAAGAATTTGACTTTTTCAAAAGAGGGGGGTATGTGCCCTCGGGGCTGGCAATGCCGCGGGATCAGGAGATTTACGCATGCTTTAACCGGTTCAGGAGGCCATGAAGCCGGGGTTTATGGAGGCAACTGTTCAGCCCCCATTCATTCGGGCGGCCAGAGACGTTTTGTGTCTTGCCTGCCCTATGAACAGACGAAAATAAGGAACTGTTCAGAAATAACGTGTGCAGTTTACGCAGGATGCTTTTTCGAGTG
>CAMOXX010000017.1 GCA_946629475.1 uncultured Blautia sp.
TGTGCTTATCATACTTGCAAGCTGAAAAAAAGTCAAGGGCATTCCTGTTAAAATCACCATGATGGAAAGGATTCATCTGAAATATGCCGCAGAAAATATGGAAAGCGTGTGTCCATAATCTCGGATGCAAAGTAAACAGCTATGAAGCCCAGGCGATGGAGCAGCTGCTCGAGAAAGCCGGATATGAGATTGTGCCATTTCAGCCGGGAGCGGATGTGTATGTCATCAACACCTGCTCGGTGACAAACATCGCTGACCGGAAATCAAGACAGATGCTTCACAGGGCAAAAAAAATGAACCCGGACGCGATTGTCGTGGCAGCGGGATGCTATGCGCAGACGGCGGGAGACGCTGTGTGCGAGGACGGAACGGTAGATCTGGTCCTGGGAAACAACCGGAAGAAGAACCTCGTGGAGGCTCTGGAGGAATACCGGAAAAAAAGAAACCCTGTTTCAGACCGGATCGAAATCGGGAAGACCGGGGAGTATGAGCGCCTCAGAATTTACAGTGCCTCGGAGCATGTCCGTGCTTTTGTAAAGGTTCAGGACGGCTGCAGCCAGTTCTGCAGCTACTGCATTATCCCGTATGCGCGGGGACGTGTGCGGAGCAGGGAGATCCCGGACGCTCTGGCGGAGATCCGGAATCTGGCGGACAGAGGATACTGTGAGATTGTGCTGACGGGAATCCATCTGAGCTCTTTTGGGACGGATCTTCCGGAAAAACCCGGACTGATCGATCTGGTGCGCGAAGTGTCACAGGTGCCCGGCATCCGTAGAATCCGCCTCGGTTCGCTGGAGCCGGGAATCATCACCCGGGAATTCGCGCAGAGCCTCAGCAGCATTCCGGAGGTGTGTCCCCATTTTCACCTGTCGCTCCAGAGCGGATGCGACAGGACGCTTGTCCGCATGAACCGCAGGTACCGGACGGACGAATACCGGGAAAAGTGCGAAATACTCCGAAGCTGTTTTGACAATCCCGCGCTGACCACCGATGTCATTACCGGTTTTCCGCAGGAGTCCGAGGAGGAATTTCAGGAATCCTTCCGTTTCGTTTCGGAAATCCGCTTTTTTGAGACGCATGTGTTTCCCTACTCGCGCAGGAAAGGGACGAGGGCGGACAGGATGGACGGCCAGATCCCGGAACACGTAAAAAAGGAGAGAAGCGCCCGCCTTCTTGCCCTGAACCTGACCCGGCAGAAGGAATATGCCGCTTCATGGGCGGGAAGAGAGATCGAAGTTCTGCTCGAACAGGAGGAGAATATCGGCGGAACGGATTACCTGACCGGACACAGCCGGGAGTATCTCACGGTGGCGGTGCCGAAGGGGCCGGGGGCCGGCCCGGGGGACATCGTCAGGGTCGCGGCGGTAATCCCGGAGGAAGATTTGCATTGTAATTTGACAGGAAATATAATACAATGAAGGGTAAGTGTAACTGCTCAGAACAGAAAGGAAGTGAAAAAAATGGCAGAGACAAATCTCGGAAATACACAGTTTTTCAGTACAAGGCCGGAGCAGGAGATGGAAGTCAGGGATGTACTGGATCATGTGTACAACGCGATGGAGGAAAAGGGGTATAACCCGGTTAACCAGATCGTCGGTTATATTATGTCCGGTGATCCGACCTACATTACCAGCCACAAGGGCGCACGCAGCATGATCATGAAGGTGGAACGCGACGAGCTTGTGGAGGAACTGCTGCAGGAGTACATAAAGAACCGGGAACGCATCGATGGGTAGGTTTCTGGGGCTGGATTACGGAGCAAAAACGGTGGGGGTTTCGGTGAGCGATCCGCTTTTTCTCACCGCCCAGCCGGTGGAGACGGTCTGGCGCGAAAAGGAGAACCACCTGCGAAAAACAATGAAGCGTATCCAGGAGATCGTCTCAGATTACCAGGTGTCCGCGATCGTGCTTGGATGTCCGCGGAATATGGACGGATCTTACGGGGAGCGCTGCGAAAAAACTCTGGAATTCAGTGAGATGCTGAAAAACAGAATGCCGGACATACCGGTGATCCTGTGGGATGAGAGACTGACAACATCCCAGGCGGAGCAGGCCCTGATGGAAGGCGGCGTCAGGCGTGAGAACAGAAAGCAGTATCTTGACAGCATGGCTGCTGTGCTGATTCTGCAGAATTATCTTGATTACAGGTCGATTCAGAAGGACAACAGCGAATAATGGAGAAGATCACATTTATTACAGATGACGGTGAGGCAGCAGATTTTTACGTAGAAGAGCAGACAACGATCGGAGGAAACACATATTTACTGGTTACCGATTCAATGGACGATGAAGCATCCGCTTACATACTGAAGGATGTTTCGGAGGAAGGCAGCTCCGATGCCTGCTATGAGATGGTCGAAGACGATGCCGAGCTGATGGCAGTAGCCCGAGTCTTCCGGGAAATGATGGATGATATCGACATTGTATAAAAAAACAGGGAAAGCTGCAGGCGGAGGAAGCCTTCCGCTTTCTTTTAATGCTTATATGGGGGTATTTATTTGACAGAAAACAAAAAAAACAGATTTTCAAAGAAGAAAAAAAACACTAGAAATCATTCCGCGTCAGCGGGTTCTTATACATCCGGCAGGGAAAAGAATCAGAAGAGCAGTATACTGAAGATGACAGGGCGGAATGATATTTTAAAGAGAGACTTCAAGAGCAGCAGGAAAAACACAGCGCATTCCGTCTCCGCTCCGGCGGTCAGGGAAACGCCGAAAAAGGGCGCGGCGCGCTCTTCGCTGGTACCGGTTCCGAAAAAAGGAAAAAAGAGCGGAAACAAGCTCAGGATCATACCGCTCGGCGGCCTTGAGCAGATCGGAATGAACATCACCGCTTTTGAATATGAGGACAGTATCGTGGTCGTGGACTGCGGCCTTTCGTTCCCGGAGGATGATATGCTCGGGATCGATCTTGTGATTCCTGACGTCACCTATCTGAAGGAGAACATTTCCAAGGTGAAGGGCTTTGTCATTACGCACGGACATGAGGATCATATCGGAGCGCTTCCCTACATCCTTAAGGATATTAATGTTCCGATTTATTCCACCAGGCTCACCCTCGCCCTGATCACCAATAAGCTCAAAGAGCATGACATGGTGAGGACGACAAAGATGAAGGAGGTAAGGCACGGGCAGGTGATCAACCTGGGATGCTTTGCCATAGAATTTATCAAGACCAACCACAGCATCCAGGATGCTTCCGCGCTGGCGATCTACTCCCCGGTCGGAATCGTGGTGCATACCGGTGATTTCAAGGTTGATTATACCCCGGTATTCGGCGACGCGATCGATCTTCAGCGGTTTGCGGAGATCGGCAAAAAGGGCGTGCTTGCCCTCATGTGCGACAGTACCAATGCGGAGCGCCCGGGCTTTACCATGTCCGAGCGGACTGTCGGAAAAGTGTTTGACAACCTTTTCAACGAACATAAGAATTCCCGGATCATCATCGCGACGTTTGCATCGAATGTGGACCGGGTGCAGCAGATCATCAATTCTGCCTACCGGTTCGGCCGGAAGGTGGCGCTGGAAGGCCGCAGCATGGTGAATGTCATCACGACAGCCGCGGAGCTCGGATATCTCCGTGTTCCGGACCAGACGCTGATCGAGATCGACCAGGTGAAAAACTACCCGGACGAGCAGGTGGTCCTGATTACCACCGGAAGCCAGGGAGAGTCCATGGCGGCCCTGTCCCGCATGGCGGCCAGCATTCACCGCAAGATAACGATCAAGCCGAATGACACCATAATCTTCAGCTCCAACCCGATCCCGGGAAATGAGAAGGCGGTATCGAAGGTCATCAATGAGCTGACAATGAAGGGCGCGAAGGTCATTTTCCAGGATGCGCATGTTTCGGGTCATGCGTGCCAGGAGGAGATCAAGCTGATTTATTCCCTGGTGCGTCCGAAATACGCGATCCCCGTTCATGGAGAGTACCGCCATCTGACGGCACAGAGCCATGTGGTGGAGGACCTTGGCATTCCAAAGGAAAACATCTTTATTCTGGCCTCCGGCAATGTGCTTGAGCTGAATGACCAGTCGGCCGAAGTGACGGGTTCCGTAAAGACAGGGGCGATCCTGGTCGACGGGCTCGGCGTCGGGGATGTCGGAAATGTGGTTCTCCGCGACCGCCAGAAGCTTGCGGAGGACGGTATTATTATTGTTGTTATGACACTGCAGAAGCACAGCAATGTGGTGGTTTCCGGACCGGATATTGTTTCGAGGGGCTTTGTATACGTGAAGGAAGCGGAGGACCTGATGGAGCATGCGCGGGAGGCGGCCTGCTCCGCGCTCGACAAGTGCTGTGACAGGGGAATCTCCGACTGGAGCAGAATAAAAACAGAAGTAAAGGACAGTCTCAGCAGCTATGTATGGAAGCGTACAAAGCGCAGCCCGATGATACTGCCGATTATTATGGAGGCCTGAACATGGACAAAGTGGATGAACTGACGGAGGAACTGCTTCGCGCACTCCTTGAGAGTGAGATGTACCGGGAGTTTATCCGGCAGCAGAGCCGCCTGAAAGCAGAACCGGAGCTGATGGAACGGGTCAACCATTACCGGATGGATAACTTTCTGATGCAGCAGGATATGGAACGCGATCACTTTACCCTGGTGGACCAGGTTTCGCAGGAGCTGTCCGAGCTGCGCAAGATTCCGGAAGTGAATGCATATCTTGACTCGGAGCTGGCACTCTGCCGCGAGGTTCAGAAAATATGCAGGACACTGATCGAAGGGATCGATATGGTCATCCCGGATCTCTGAAAAAGCGGGCTGACAGAAAGGATACTTTACTATGAGCAATGTCAGGGACAAGATGGGGAAGGTTGGGCTGTTCCTCGCCGGAAGCGCTTTTCACATTGCAGTCATCGTGTTTGCGCTGGTGCTGCTGTTCTGGCTGGGAAAGACAGCCTATGGATTCGGCTACAATGTTTTTAATGAGCAGCCCATGAGCCCCGGGCAGGGAAAGGAAATTACAGTAGTGATCCAGGACGGCAGTTCCGTCCTCAAAATCGGAAAGACGCTGGAAAGCAAAGGCCTGATCAGTGACGCGTATGTTTTCTGGGTTCAGGAGAGAATTTCCAATTATCACGGAAAACTGCGTCCGGGGACCTATAAGCTCAGTACAGCCTATACCCCGACCAGAATTATGGGGATCATGGCAGGCGACAAGGAGCAGGAAGGAACCGGAAGCTGATGGTCGCGGACGAGAGAATGCAGTGCTTTATCCGGTCCCTTGACAGGGGAAGCACTCCGTTTCTGGAGAAACTTTTTTCTGAAGCATCCGCGGACGGCGTGCCGGTGATCCGGACCGACACCCGGATTTTTATCCGAACGCTGCTGTGTCTTGCCAAACCGGTGAGGGTGCTCGAGGTTGGAACGGGGTCCGGATGTTCAGCACTTCTGTTCTGCGAGTACGGTCCCCCTGCGATGCATGTCACGACGATTGAGAATTATGCTCCCAGGATCCGGGCAGCCCGCGAAAATTTCAAAAGGGCGGGAAAAGAGGAGCAGATCACGCTTCTCTGCGGAGATGCCGGCAGCATCCTGGGAGACCTCACCGGAACGTTCGATATGATTTTTATGGATGCGGCCAAAGGGCAGTACATCAACTGGCTGCCCGATGTGCTGCGTCTCCTGTCTCCCGGCGGAATGCTGCTGTCGGACAATGTCCTCCAGGAGGGGGATATCGTGGAATCACATTTTCTTGTGGAACGCCGCAGCCGTACGATCTATAAACGGATGCGGGAGTATCTGTACCAGATCACGCACAATCCCGCTTTGACGACATCCGTTCTGCCTGTGGGCGATGGTCTGGCAGTCAGTGTAAAAACGGAGGAATGGGAGTACCAGCATGAATCATAACAGAAAAAGGCCGGAGCTGCTTGTCCCGGCGGGAAGCCTGGAGGTCCTGAAGATCGCGGTGGTCTACGGGGCGGATGCGGTCTACATCGGCGGAGAGGCATTCGGGCTCCGGGCAAAAGCACATAATTTTACAAGAGATGAGATGGCGGAAGGAATCCGCTTTGCCCATGAACACGGCGTCAGGGTGCATGTGACGGTCAACATTTTCGCGCACAACAGCGATCTTTCCGGAATCAGGGAGTATCTTTCTGAACTGAAGGAGCTGAAGCCGGATGCGCTGATCATAGCAGATCCGGCTGTCTTTACGATGGCGCGGGAAATCTGCCCGGAGATCGATATCCACATCAGCACCCAGTCGAACAACACCAACTACGGGACATTCCTGTTCTGGCACCGGCTCGGCGCCAGGAGGGTGGTGACGGCAAGGGAATTGTCCCTTGCGGAGATCCGCGAGATCCGGGATAATATTCCGGAGGAGCTGGAGATCGAGACGTTCATCCACGGAGCCATGTGCATTTCGTATTCCGGAAGATGCCTCCTGAGCAATTACCTGACCGGCCGTGACGCCAACCAGGGAGCATGCACACACCCCTGCCGCTGGAAATACGCGGTCGTCGAAGAGACCAGGCCGGGCGAATATATGCCGGTTTATGAAAACGAGAGGGGCACTTACATCTTCAACTCAAAGGATCTGTGCATGATTGACCACCTGGATGACATTCTGGCTTCGGGGGTTGACAGCATGAAAATCGAGGGCCGGATGAAGACCGCCCTCTACGTGGCGACGGTGGCCCGGACATACCGGATTGCGCTGGATGATCTTATGAGGGATCCGGCCGTATACCGGGAACGGATGGGGTGGTACCGCGAACAGATCGAAGGGTGCACCTACCGCCGGTTTACCACGGGCTTTTTTTATGGAAAGCCGGATACGGAAAGCCAGATTTATGACAGCAATACCTATATTACGGAGTATACATATCTGGGATTTGCCGAGGAGATAAAGCCGGACGGCCTTGTACGGATTACCCAGAGGAATAAGTTTGTGACGGGAGAAGAGATTGAACTGATGAAGCCGGACGGCCGGAATGTACCGGCAGAGGTCCTGGAGATCATTGATGAGGAGGGAAACCGGGTTGATTCGGCCCCGCATCCCAAACAGAGACTGTATGTCAGGCTGAACGCGCAGGCAGAGGTGTATGATATTCTGAGAAGACGTGCATAGGACAAGGAGTGAATTGTGAAGACCAGAATCGATGAACTGCTCAGGGGAGAATTTGAATACACGGTTCCCGAGCTTCTGTTCTCTGAGGAGAAGGTTTACGTGAGCATAAGTCCCGGCGGAACGATTCAGGGAGAAGTTTACCTGGGAGCGGAGGACGGAAGGAAGATCCGCGGTTACATAGTTTCGTCCAGCCGGAGGCTTGTACCGGGTTTCACAGAATTCTCGGGGACAACGATCAGGCTCCCGTTCGGTGTGGACGGCGTAGGAATGGAAGGCGGAGAAGAAAAAAAGGAATGGCTGTGCTTTACCACGAACATAGGGGAATACCGGCTTCCGTTTGTGATTGAGACGAAGAAGGAAACTGCCGGTACGGTTTCTGCCGAGGTAAGGACACCGGAGGAGCTGTCGGCCCTCGCTTCCGAGAATTTCAGGGAAGCATATAAGGCGTTCACCTCCCCTGCCTTCCGGAAACTTCTTCAGAAAAAAAGCGGCGGGGATTATTCGGTTTATAAAGGACTAACGGTGCCTCCGGTCACGAATCAGAGCCTGGAGGAGTTTCTGGCTGCCCTGAAGCTGAAGGATAAGGTGACGGTAAAGCTCTCTGATTACCGAAGAGAGATCTTCGGGATCAAAGAGTCCACATCGGATTCCCTCCGCATTACCCGGAGCGGCTGGGGATATTTAAGGCTTGAGGCCGACGCCGAGGGAGATTTCATTACCCTGGAAAAGAGGGTGATCACTGATGAAGACTTTATCGGCAGCACATGCACTCTGAATTATGTGGTTCATGCCGAAAAGATCGGAAACGGGAGGCATTTCGGGAGGATCAGAATCCGGAGCCCGTACGAGACCCTTTATTTTGAGATAGAAGCATCCAGAAGAAACAGCGCTTTCTTCGGAAGCGGAAATGAGACGGTCGATATCCGCCTGGCGGAGAGAAAACGGCGCCTCGATCTCTGCAAAGACTTTATTGACTATAAAACCGGCAGGTCCGATATGTCGGCGTGGATCGTCAGCGGGCATTATGAGCTGAACCGCCTGAGAGAGTCGGGCTGCGACTATCCGGAGTACCTTCTGTTTGAAGCATTCATGTTTCTGGCAGAAGGAAAAAAGGACGAGGCTTCCCGGGTCCTGGTCACCTTCCGTGACCGTTCCTACGCCCGGGAAGATATCGAGACGGCGGGAATCTATCTTTACCTTTGCGTGCAGGCGGGACTATTTAAGGACACGGAATCTGCTGTCCGGAAAATACGGAGCTTCTGCAGGCAGAAGGAGGACAGCCTCTGGCTGCACCTGGTGCTGATTTCGTTTGACCCGGAGTACAGGACTTCGCCGGAGAGAGCCCTGAATGTGCTGGAGGATCTGTTCAGCCGCGGTCTGAGAAGTCCTTTTATGTATCTGGCGGCGCTTTTGCGGATCCGGGAGGATGAAAGCCTTCTGCGCCACCTGAACCGGTTCTGGATCCAGGTTTTTCTGTTCGGAGCTAAGCAGAAATACCTGACATCGGAGCTGGCCATGCGGTTTTCCTATCTCAGCGGATATGAAAAGAAGTTTACGGAATGTCTGTACCGGGCACTGTCCCTGGCATATGATGCATGGCCTTCCGACGACTCCCTCGAAGCGATCTGCAGGTACATTATGATGGAAAACCCGCGGAAAAAAGAGTATTTCCGCTGGTACAGCCTTGCGGTACGGAAGGGAATGCGCCTTACCCGGCTGTATGAATACTATATGGAGACGCTGGACACATCCTCCAGGATACAGCTTCCGAAGCCGGTTCTGATGTATTTTAACTATAATAACAGCAGTATGGGGGAAAACCGCAAGGCATGGCTCTATGCTGCGGTGACCGAAAACCGCTCTGCCGACCCGGAGAGCTACGAATCATACCGGAGCACGATGGCTGCCTTTGCGAAGGAAAGGCTGCTGGAGCGGAAGATCAACGAGGACCTGGCCGTTCTCTATAAAAGCTTTCTTCCTGTCCCCGGGGATCAGGAAGAGGCGGAAGCGATGGCGGATGTCTGTTTCTGCCGCCGCGTTTACTGCGACGCGAAGGAAATCAGGTTTGTTGCCGTGGTCCACAGGCAGCTGAAGGACGAGGCAGTATATCCTGTAAACCGCGGCGTATCATATCCGAAAATCTATACGGACGATGCCGCAGTGATTTTTATTGACTCCCGTCAGAGAAGATTTGGGTCGACGATCGAACACAGCACGCTTCCTCTCCTGGAGGAGGACACCCTGATCGCGGAGATCATGGACAAAGGTGTTACGAACCCTGGCCTTCTGCTTTCCTACTGCGAGTCCCATGAAATCCAGGTGGGGAATCTTTCCTGGTTCAGGGCTGTTACGGAGTCCGATGCCTTTACGCCGGAATACCGGGATGAGATCCGGCGCCGGATCCTTGAATTCTACCGTAAGGACCGGCGTGGAGAAAGCCTGAACCTGCGGCTGAAGCAGTTTGACTGCCGGGAATACGCGATGGCGGACCGGAAAGGCCTTCTGGAAGTCCTGACGGTGCGCGGGCTTTTTGAGGAGGCATATCAAATCATAGAAGAATTCGGGACAGAGGGAATGGATCCATCTTCCCTGCTCCGGATCACCAGCAGCATGATCCGGAAGGTTGATATGGAGCAGGATGATGAGCTGGTCGCCCTCGCGTCCGAGGTTTACCGGAGCGGCGCCTACGATGAAACAGTTCTGGAGTACCTGATGGAACACAGATACGGACCTGTGGACGAGCTGATCCGGATCCTGAAAAGCGCCCGCGGCTTCGACCTGGAGACCTACTCCTTTGAAGAAAAAATACTGTGCCTCCTGATGCTGACCCACGATTACCGCAAGGAGGGGGAGACGATCCTGGAGCACTATGGAAGAAGCGCCGGGAAGGAAAGAATCATGGGGGCGTACCTGACCCAGGCATCCTACGGTTATCTGGTGAAGGATTATAATATTTCCCCTTACGAGAGAAAAATACTGGAAAAGGCATATTACAGAAAATGGCCGGTGGACCGGATCTGCCGGTTTGCCCTGTTCAAAGCGGTTGCGAGGGAAAAGGATCCGAAGGGAAGATATGATACTCTGAAAAAAGACCTGCTGGAGGAGTGCCAGGAGCAGAACCTCTGCTTTTCGTTCTTCCGCAGGCTGCCGGTATCCATGCGGAGCCGGTTCCAGCTGGACGATAAAACCATCCTGGAATGCCACACGGATCCTTCTTCCCGGGTAACCCTTCATTACATGCTCGAAACCGGTCTGACGCCCGACACAGCCTGGAAGCAGAAGCCGGTCCCGCAGATGTACGAAGGAATCTTTACTGCGCAGTTCACCCTGTTTTACGGGGATACGCTGAAATACTATTTTGAGATCGTGACGGGCGGGGCTGTTAAGAAGACGGCGGAGCGCACCATCCGGATGAACCAGCCGGAGGGAGAGGCCGGCAGCCGGTATCAGCTGATCAACCACCTCCTGTCCTGCCACAGGCTCGGGAGAGACAAGGAAGCAGCCGAGGGACTCCGCCAGTATCTGCGGCAGCAGCAGTATGTGGAAGACATGTTTGTTCCGGAAATGGAAGAAAACCGGTAGAGTGACATGCGGGGAAGCATATTCCCCTGCCGGAATCTGCCGGAGAGAGGGAAAAGATGAACGAAATCAGAAACCTGCTCATCGGAATCGATTTTGGAAAAGTGAATACACAGGTCTGCTACTATGACCGGAAAGCAGAGGAACCGAGATCCCTTTCTCTGAAGGCCGGTGAAAGTATCTATGAGATTCCGACAGGTCTTTCCGAAGGCGGCAGGGATCTCTACAGCCTTTCCGGGCTGTCCGAAAGCGAACCCGGGGAGAAGGAGCCCTGGGAGAGTACGGCTCAGTTTTTAAAGAGTGTACTGCGGTATCTTGGAATGAACGATATTGTGCACAGCACGTCGGCACTGGCGGTTACCGCAGAGGAGCTCACCCCGGAGAGGGTCTCAAATCTGAAAAAAGCCTGTGTGTCGCTTGGATTTTCCGAGGATAATGTGATACTTCTCGACTATGAAGAAAGCTTCTATTATCATGTCATGACCCAGAGGAAGGAACTCCCGAGCCGGAGCACCGCCTGGTACCGGTTTGCGGGGGAAACCTGTGTGTTCCGCAAAATGACGATCAACAGCAAGCTGAAGCCGATCCGGGTAAAGATCGAAGATCCGGTCATGGAGACACTGCCCGAAGACCCCGAAAAACGCGATGAGGCATTTTCGATTTTTATCCAGAAAACGCTGGGGCAGGAAATGTTCTCCAGTATTCAGATAACCGGCGAGGGCTTTGACACCACATGGGCTGTCCGCTCAACGCGCATCCTCTGCTTTGGAAAGCGGAGAGTCTACTATGGGAACAATCTTTATGCCCGGGGAGCCTGCGCGGCAGCAAAGGAGAAAACGGAGGATCACAGCCTCCGGAATTTTCTGTTCCACAGCAGGTCGCTCGTGCGGAACGAGATCGGCATGAACATGCGGGTGATGGGCGCGGCTGCTTATTACACCATGATCCGGAGCGGAAGCAACTGGTATGAATGTGCCTGTACCTGCGAGATCATCCTGAACGGCACCGAGGAGCTGGTTTTCGAGGTGACCATGGAAAACGAGGCAGAGGTGAAGCGGATCGCCATGAAGCTCCCGGGGCTGCCGGCGCGGCCGCCGAAGACAACAAGGCTTCTGCTTGACCTGAGATATGTCTCCCGGGAAAAATGCAGGATCAGCGTTACCGACCTGGGGTTCGGGGAGATGTTCCCGTCCTGCGGGAAAACCTGGACAGAGATGGTGGAATGGAAGCGGGAAAGCGCGCAGACTGCGGGTCAGGGGGGTGATTTGCCTGGATAATTATATTCTTTGCCAGACTCAGAGGGCGGAAAAGCCGTTCTACCTGTCGTCGATCAGGATGAATATCTATTCGATCGAGGAGCTCTGCTATTTTCTGGTCAACAATCTGTACCTGGCGGACGGAGAAGTGTTTAATGAAAATCTCGCGGTGTGGCTGGAACAGGAGCTGATGCTCCCGAGGCTCGCCAAAACCCTGCGGCCGAAGTTCGGCAAGTTCGCGGATATTCAGGATCTGATTTATCCGGTTCTGAAGGAAATCAATTATCTGACGTACGATGAGATGAAGCAGCTGAACGCGGCCATCCAGACATACCATTCCGAGACTCCTTCGATGAGAGCGAGACGGAAGGGGGATATGCTGGCTGCCAATGGAATTCTGGTGTCTGCGATCCAGGTTTATCAGGAGCTGCTGGCCAGGATCAAAAAGGCGGAGCCCGGAAAGGATCTTCCGGAATCGGATTTCATGCTGGTTCCCGTGCTTTACCATAACCTGGGATGTGCTTTCGCAAGGCTTTTCCAGATGGAAAAAGCGGCGGAATGCTTTTATGAGGCTTACCGGTGGACAGGAAAGGGCAGTGATCTCACGACCTATCTGCTGGCGTACAGAAGCATAAAAACACCCCTGGAATACCAGAGCCGGATCGCCGAGCTGGGATGCGAGGAGGAAGTGAAAAACTCCATACAGCAGAAGATCGAAGGCTTTCGCAGAAAGCCGGAGCCGCAGGTATACACGCGCGATATCGATGAAATACTGACAAAATTAACAGAAGAATATCACAGAAGCACTGCATCATAAGACTCTTTGCATAATTGCTTTTCGATCTTTTATGAGATATAATTCTTTCGTATGTTTAAAAAGTGTAACTGCAAGGCATTCCGGATGAAGGGGTACCGTACTATTACTTAAATCTTAAATGAAGCAGGTGAGGTTCATGGAAAAAAGAGAACAGTTATATGAAGGAAAAGCCAAAAAGGTCTTTGCGACCGATGACCCCGATGTGGTTATCGTCAGCTACAAGGATGACGCTACGGCGTTCAACGGCGTAAAAAAGGGAACGATACAGGGAAAGGGAGTTATCAACAACCGCATGACCAACCTCGTGTTCCGGAGGTTTGAGGATGCAGGAATTCCGACTCACCTGATTGAGGAGCTGAATGACAGGGAGACGGCGGTCAAAAAGGTTGAGATCGTCCCTCTTGAAGTCATTATCCGCAATACAGCGGCGGGAAGCTTTTCAAAACGGATGGGCGTGGAAGAGGGAACGGCCCTTCTCTGCCCGATCCTGGAGTTCAGTTATAAGAATGACGATCTCGGGGATCCGTTTATCAATGATGATTATGCCCTGGCCCTGGGGCTTGCCACAAAGGATGAGCTTGCGAAGATCCGTGAATATGCCTTAAAGGTGAACGAGATCATGAAGGAGTACTTCCTCGGAGCCGGGATGAAGCTGATCGACTTTAAGATCGAGTTCGGAAGATATCACGGCGAGATTATCCTGGCGGACGAAGTGTCGCCGGACACCTGCCGTCTTTGGGATGTGAATACCAACGAGAAACTGGACAAAGACCGTTTCAGGAGAGATCTGGGCAATGTGGAGGAGGCCTACAACGAGGTCTTCCACCGTCTCGGACTCTGATTCGGAAGGTACGGATATGGGAAAAGACAGATATGCAAGTCCGCTCTCTGAGCGTTATGCGAGCCGCGAGATGCAGTATATTTTCTCTCCGGACATGAAATTCCGCACATGGCGGAAGCTCTGGATCGCCCTGGCTGAAACCGAAAAAGAGCTGGGTCTTCCGATCACAGAGGAGCAGATCGCGGAGATGAAGGAGCACGCGGAGGATATCAACTACGAAGTTGCCGAAGCGCGCGAAAAAACGGTCCGTCACGATGTGATGTCCCATGTTTATGCCTATGGCGTCCAGTGCCCGAAGGCAAAGGGAATCATCCATCTGGGAGCGACATCCTGCTATGTCGGCGACAATACCGACATCATCGTAATGCGGGAGGCGCTCCGCCTTGTCCGGAAAAAGCTGGTGAACGTGATCGCTTCACTGGCGGATTTTGCGGAAAAATATAAAAACCAGCCCACGCTGGGCTTTACGCACTTTCAGCCCGCGCAGCCGACGACGGTCGGAAAGAGGGCGTCCCTCTGGATCCAGGAGTTTTTAATGGACCTGGAGGATCTGGAATATGTCCTCGGCACCTTAAAGCTGCTCGGATCCAAGGGAACAACCGGGACACAGGCAAGCTTTCTGGAACTGTTCGAGGGAAACCATGACATTATCGACAGGATTGACCCGATGATCGCGTCGAAGATGGGGTTTGAGGAATGTTATCCGGTTTCCGGCCAGACCTACTCCCGCAAGGTAGATACGAGGGTGGCCAACATTCTTGCAGGGATCGCGGCGAGCGCGCACAAAATGTCAAATGACATCCGTCTGCTCCAGCACCTGAAGGAGGTAGAGGAACCCTTCGAAAAAAGCCAGATCGGTTCCTCGGCCATGGCTTACAAACGGAACCCGATGCGCAGCGAAAGGATCGCTTCGCTTTCACGCTATGTGATGATCGATGCGCTGAATCCGGCCATTACCTCGGCTGTACAGTGGTTTGAGCGCACGCTGGACGATTCCGCCAACAAGCGCCTTTCTATCCCGGAGGGATTCCTGGCGGTTGACGGGATTCTGGACCTGTGCCTCAATGTTACGGAGGGGCTTGTCGTTTACCCGAAGGTCATCGAGAGCCATATGAGAAATGAGCTTCCGTTTATGGCAACCGAAAACATCATGATGGATGCCGTCAAAGCCGGAGGGGACAGGCAGGAGCTGCATGAAAAGATCCGCAGGCTTTCCATGGAAGCAGGGCGCTGCGTGAAAGAGGAAGGAAAGCCGAATAATCTTCTGGAGCTGATCGCGGAGGATCCTGATTTTAATCTGACGCTGGAACAGCTGCAGAGGATGATGGAGCCATCACGGTATACAGGACGTGCCGCAGAGCAGACGGAGGCATTCCTGTCGGGGACAGTCCGTCCGGCACTGGAAGCCCGGAAGGAGCTTTTGGGTATGCATGCCGAGATAACCGTCTGACAGAAAGAGGTGTTTATATGGTTAAGGCTGTTGTTGGTGCAAACTGGGGTGATGAGGGAAAGGGAAAAATCACTGACATGCTTGCACAGGAGGCGGACATTATCGTGCGCTTTCAGGGAGGAGCGAATGCGGGCCATACCATTGTGAATGATTACGGCAAGTTTGCGCTTCACACGCTGCCTTCCGGTGTTTTCTACGGTCACACGACAAGCATTATCGGAAACGGTGTGGCCCTGAATATCCCGGTGTTTTTCAAGGAGTACAATGAGATCGTGAGCCGGGGCGTCCCGTCCCCGAAAATCCTTATTTCCGACAGGGCACAGATCGTGATGCCCTACCATATCCTTTTCGACCAGTACGAGGAGGAGAGACTGGGCGGAAAATCCTTCGGCTCCACAAAATCCGGGATTGCTCCTTTTTATTCTGACAAATTCGCGAAGACGGGCTTTCAGGTGAGCGAGCTTTTCGATGAGGAGCGCCTGAAAGAAAAGCTGGAGCGGGTGCTGGAGACAAAGAATATTCTCCTTGAGCATCTCTATCATAAACCGCTGCTCGATGCGGATGAGCTGTTCGCGACACTTCTTAAGTACCGCGAGATGGTGCGCCCCTATGTGTGCGATGTCTCCGCATACCTGTGGCAGGCCATTCAGGACGGAAAGAACATCCTGCTGGAGGGACAGCTCGGATCACTGAAGGATCCGGACCACGGCATTTATCCGATGGTGACTTCCTCCTCGACGCTCGCGGCGTACGGAGCGATCGGCGCGGGACTTCCGCCCTATGAGATCAAAAAGATCATCACCGTCTGCAAGGCTTATTCCAGCGCGGTCGGCGCAGGTGCCTTTGTCTCCGAGATATTCGGGGAGGAGGCGGACGAGCTGCGGAGGAGAGGCGGCGACGGAGGCGAGTACGGCGCAACGACCGGCAGGCCGAGGCGCATGGGATGGTTCGACTGTGTGGCTTCAAAATACGGCTGCCGCATTCAGGGTACGACGGATGTCGCCTTTACCGTTCTGGATGTACTGGGATATCTCGATGAGATCCCGGTGTGTGTGGGATATGAGATCGATGGGAAGGTGACAACGGACTTCCCGACGACGGCGGTTCTGGAAAAGGCTAAACCGGTGCTGAAGACCCTTCCGGGCTGGAAGACGGACATCCGCGGAATCCGGAACTATGACGAGCTTCCGGAAAACTGCCGGAATTATATCGAGTTTATTGAAGAACAGATCGGGTTCCCGATCACGATGGTGAGCAACGGACCGGGACGGAACGATATTATATACAGATAACGGTTCAAAACCTGTATCTGCTTTTAGTGAGTGAATCATTTTATGGATAAATTGAAAAGAGGCCTGGCGCTTGCAGGTGTGGTGATCCTGCTCGCCGCGTTCTGCGCTCCGATGCTTTTTGCCGGAGGCACTGGCGAGGGATCGCAGAAGCGTTTTATGGCCGCCGCGGCGGCAGCTGTCCTGATTCCGATCCTGGTCTACATCTGCATGATGGCAGTCAGGGTTTTCGGACCGAAGACAAAAAAGGCCGGACAGATCCGGAATGTGATTTTTGACATCGGAAATGTGCTGATGGAATTCGGATGGGAGGAATACCTTGACGGGTTCGGATTCCCGCCGGAAAAAAGGGAGAAGATCGCCGACGCGGTATTCCGGAATCCGGTGTGGAATGAGCGGGATCGAGGGGACCGTTCCGATGAGGAATACCTGCTCTCTTTCATCCGGGAGGCTCCTGAGTATGAGGACGAGATCCGTGAGGTTGTGGAAAGAAGCCCGGAATGCATTCACCTGTTTCCGTACAGCGAGACATGGCTGCATTTTCTGCAGGAGAAGGGCTTCCGTACCTTTATCCTGTCAAATTACAGCAGATATATGCTGGACCATACCAGAGACGACATGAAATTCCTGAAGTACGCGGACGGAGCGGTGTTTTCCTGTGATGAAAAACTGATCAAGCCGGAGCCGGAGATCTACCGGACTCTGCTGAAGCGATATGGGCTTCAGCCGGAAGAGTGCGTTTTCATTGACGACAGGAAGGACAATGTGGAAACAGCTGTCTCACTCGGAATCCATGGAATCGTTTTCCGGGACTTCCGGGACGCGGCATCGCAGCTGGAAGCCCTGGGAATTAAATAAAAGGCAAGAGGAATACGAATATGAGTGAAAAAACATTACTGGAACAGTGGCGTGAAGTCGCTTATAATAAAAATGCGGATAAGAAGACGCTGGAAAAGCTCTGGGCAGAATACTTTGAGATTGAAAAGAACATCTATGCGCAGCTGCTGGAGAATCCGGACGAAGAAGTGACCGGGACGGTGAAGGAGCTCGCGGAAAAATACGGACAGAGCGTCATGACGATGACCGGCTTTCTGGACGGCATCAACGACAGCCTGAAAACACCCAACCCGATCGAAACGATGGATGAGAATACTGCAGTCACGCTTGGATTTGACAAAGAGCTTCTTTACAAAAACATGGTGGAAGCGGGAGCCGACTGGCTCTACAACCTGCCGCAGTGGGACAGCATCTTTACGGAAGACAAACGGAAAGAGCTGTACAAGGAGCAGAAAAAGTCGCACACGGTTGTGAAACCCAAAAAGATCGGCCGGAATGATCCATGTCCCTGCGGAAGCGGGAAAAAATACAAATACTGCTGCGGACGATAATTCCGTCCGGCATAAGAAGAACGAAGAACTGGAGCAGCAGAAAACAGAACATAGAGAGAACCGCCGGCATGAACAGCCGGCGGTGTTTTGGTTCCATGTCCATCCGCTGCATCAGAAGTACTTCTGACGGATGATGTCTACCGGCATGTCATGGCCGGTAAAAAGCCGGAAGGCTTCGGCGCCCTGGTAAAGCAGCATATGCATTCCGTTAAAGACACGGCATCCTGCCGATGCAGCATCCTGAAGAAGCTTCGTCCGCGGAGGATGGTAGATGACATCCGCGACCGTCAGGGCGGGGCTCAGAAGCGAAATATCCTCGATGATGGAAGCATCCTCGTCGGGGGACATTCCGACCGATGTAGCATTGATCAGCAGAGTGCTGCGGGACAAAGCGTCCCCTAATGCGTGCGTATCGGCGTGGTCAAATACGTTGACCCGGCATGCGGTTGAAGTGCGGATACGATCTGCCTTTTCGAGTGTGCGCGCGTAGAATCTGCTCTGCGGCCTGACAAAGATATTGAGCTCAGAAACACCGTCCAGGGCTGCCTGGACCGCAATCGCCGTTGCAGCCCCGCCGCCGCCCATCAGAGTGAATACTGCGCCCGGCACGGTGACACCCGCTTCGACGGCAGACTGCATAAAACCGATTCCATCCGTGTTATAGCCGATCAGGGCGCTGCCCTCGCGGACAACCGTGTTGACGGCCCCGATCAGTTCGGCGGACTTTGAAAGCCCGTCCAGAAGGGGAAGAATGCGGGTTTTGTTCGGCATGGTAAGGTTAAAACCGGCAGTTCCGCAGGCCTTCAGGCCTTTTACCGCTTCCTCGAGGGCATCCTCGCCGACATCGAAGCAGAGATAAACATAGTCGAGGCCGAGGATCCGGTATGCCTCGTTGTGCATGAGCGGCGAAAGGCTGTGGCTGACCGGAGATCCGAGAAGACATGTGAGACGCGTGGTGCCGGTGACAGGGATCTGATTCATAAAATTGCTGCACCTCCTGTTTTGATAATAAAGCCAAAAGTCCATTCACCCGCCTGCAGGCAAGCCTGCGCGGGTTCAGGACTTTGTGTGGTAAAAGTCCATTCACCCGCCTGCAGGCAAGCCTGCGCGGGTTCAGGACTTTTGGCGCTGTAATCACAGTATATCATCCGGGCGGGATGGCCGCAATGGTGACAAGAAAGGATATGGAAAGTATGACAAAACCTTTATATGTACGGAGCATTCCTCTGGGCGACGGCATGCCGAAGGTGTGTGTTCCGCTGACCGGGGAGACGCTCCCCGAGGTGGTTCGGGAAGCCGGAAAAGCCGCGGAGGCCGGCGCGGACCTGATCGAATGGAGAATGGATTTTCTGAAGGAGCCCTGCCGGGAGGACAGCCTGGAGGAGGCCCTGTTCATGATTTCGGCGGCAGCCCCCGATACCCCTCTGATTTTTACGATCCGGACCAGGGCCGAGGGCGGCAACATTGACCTGACAGAGCATGAATATGCGTCTCTGAATCAGACGGCAGCGGAGAGCGGAAAAGCCGACCTGATTGATGTGGAGTATGAGAGAGACCCCGCGGCGATGGAACTGCTGATCCGGAAAATCGGCAGGCTGGGGGCGCTTACAATTGCCTCGACACACGATTTTTCCGGGACGGAGGATGATGAGACACTTCTGCAGACATTCCGTGACCTGGATGCATCGGGAGCGGACATTATTAAGATGGCTGTGATGCCGGAATGCGAGTCCGATACCGACCGTCTGATGGAGTGTACCCGGAGAGCCTCCTCGGAGATCACCGAAAAGCCCGTGATCGCAATGGCCATGGGGGAAAATGGAGTAAAAAGCCGGATCGAGGGGGAAATATTCGGATCTAGCGTAACCTTCGGAACGACGGGCAGAGCATCCGCGCCCGGACAGCTCCCTGTGAGAGAACTGAAAGAAAAACTGGAGGAGATCCATCGGCAGGTGACATAAGATAATCTTCTGTAAACGATGCTTTTCATAGCGAAAAACATTTGCTATAATAGTGTCGGTGGAACATTTGTTTTGTTTATGGAGGAGTTCTGAATATGCAGTATCAGACGGACCATATGCAGAAATCCCGCTGGAAGAAATATATGCCTATATTTCTGTTCCTGGCGGTTGGTCTTCTTGTAAATCTGTTTTTCTCAAAGCTTGCGATCTATTTCAATTGGCCGCTGTATCTTGACAACATCGGCACTCTGTTGGGAGCCACGCTCGGCGGGCCGGTTCCCGGCGCGGTGATCGGTTATATGACCAATATTATCAACGGAGTCAAGGATACAGACACTCTGTATTACGGAGCGATCAGCATTCTCATTGCCGCAATGGGATCCTGGTTCTACCGGAAAGAGTGGTTCCGGAGTGTCTTAAAAACCATTCTGGCCATCGTACTGCTGGCGGTGGTCGGCGGCGGGCTTGGCTCTGTCCTGACCTGGCTGCTTTACGGGCAGGGGTTCGGCACCGGAATTTCGGCACCATTTGCCCACTGGCTCTATGATTCCGGGATAAACAGCATCTTCTGGGCGCAGCTCCTGGCGGATATGGCCATTGACCTGGTTGACAAGGCGATCGTAGTGGTATCCGTACTGCTGATCCTGAAGATCGTGCCGAAGAAGTTCAAAAGCTGGTTTGACTTTTCGATCTGGTATCAGCGGCCCCTCACCAGAGAGGAGCGAAAGGCGGTACGGAAGACAAAATCACGGCAGCTGTCGCTGCGCTACAAGGTTATGTTTGTGTTTTCCGCTGCCATGATCTTCATTGCCGCAGTTACCGCGCGGATAAGCTTCAGGCTTTTTTACAATGCAACGATCGAGGGAGAGATCAAGATGGGGTACGGCGTCGCGAATGTTGTGGAGCGTATGCTGAATCCCGACAGGATCGATGACTATATCACTCTGGGGGAGGACGCCCCGGACTATACCTCTGTCGAAAAGAACATCGAGTATGTACTTTACAGCTCGCCGGACATCTCCTTCATCTACGTATACCAGATCCGGGAGGACGGCTGCCACGTGGTATTCGACCCGGATACGCCGGATACACCGGGCGGGAATCCCGGCGAGGTGATTCCGTTTGAGGAGGGATTTGAGGACGTGCTGCCGGATCTTCTGGCAGGGAAGGCGATCGAGCCGATCATCTCAAACGATTCCTTTGGGTGGCTGCTGACAATTTACCAGCCGATCTATGACTCCGAAGGAAACTGCAAATGCTATGTAGGGGTTGACATTTCGATGCAGCGCCTTGCGGATAACCAGCGCGTGTTTATTGTAAAGGTCATGGCACTGTTTGCCGGCTTCTTTATGCTGCTGTTGATTATCGGGCTGTGGCTGACCGAGTACAGCCTGATCATGCCGATCAATTCCATGGCAGTTACCAGCAGTCTCTTTGCATTCAATGACGCGTCGTCGCGAAAGGTGGGCCTGGCAGCCCTGAAAAGCCTGGATATCCGGACCGGCGATGAGCTGGAGAATCTGTACCATGCCTTCTCCAAGACGTCTGACGATATGATGAAGTACGTGGCCGACGTGCAGGAGAAGAATGATACGATCTCGCGGATGCAGAACAACCTGATTCTGGTGCTTGCCGATATCGTTGAGAGCCGGGACGAGTATACGGGGAACCATGTGCGGAATACGGCCGAGTATGCCATGATCGTCATGAAGCAGCTTGTAAAGGAAGGCATCTATACAGACATGCTGACCGATGATTTTATTGAAGATGTGTACCATTCAGCCCCGCTGCACGACCTTGGCAAAATCAAGATTCCCGATGCGATCCTGAACAAGCCGGGAAGGCTCACACCGGAGGAATTTGAGGAGATGAAATCCCATTCCATGGCCGGCAAGGAGATCATAGCCCATGCGGCTGACGCGGTGGCAGAATCCACTTATCTGGATGAGGCGCAGAACCTTGCCGCCTATCATCACGAAAAATGGAACGGGACGGGATACCCGTCCGGGCTGTCCGGCGAAGAGATCCCGCTTTCCGCAAGGATCATGGCTGTCGCCGACGTGTTTGATGCCCTTGTCTCCAAACGAAGCTATAAAGAGGGCTTCCCGGTGGAAAAAGCCATGGATATCATCCGCGAGGGTATCGGCACCCACTTTGATCCGTACATCGCCCAGGCATTCCTGGATGCTGAGGACGAGGTGCGGAAGGTAGTAGAGATGCAGAAGAACAAATAATTCCCGAAGGGGGGAAAGTATGGATAAAAACGCGATATTCAGCGCCCGAAAGGAAATGAAAAAGAAGAGTCACCAGGTCGTGCGCGAACACTATGTGATCCTTGCGCTGATCTGCCTGATTCTGAGCCTTTTTGGCGCGGAGCCTTCCAATGCAAGATTCCTGTTCGGAAATTCCTTCACAAGCGTGTCAGAACTGCTGACACCTGCCGGAAAGGACAGTTCTGGTGAACAATCCGAATCCGATGAAAAGGAGGAAGCGCTGAACTGGCTGAATGTCTGGCATCATATTATAGATGGGGATCTGGCAGGCGGAAAAAAGGAAGCTGATCTTTTGTCAGAAAAAATTCAGGAGAAAGAGAAACCGGACGGGGCGTTCGGACACACAAACGGTGTCCTTGCATCGATTGTCACCGAGGTGAATTCCGGTCATCTGTTTACGGAAATCGCTTCTGCTGTGGATTCGATTATTCATTCCGAGAAAACCGTCGGATTTCTCTTTATCCTCCTGACGCTTCTGGGATATGCGCTGCTGTTCATTTTCCTGCTGAATGTGTTTTCGGCGATTCTCCGCAGAATCTTCCTGATCGCCCGTGTATATGAGAAAATACCGTATGCGGAGGTTCTGCATTTTGCATATATTAAAAAATGGTTTCAGGCATGCTTTACGATGCTGAGGACTTATGTGTATCTTTCGCTGTGGATGGTCACGATCGTCGGAGGCTTGATTAAGTATCACTCTTATTGGGCTGTCCCGTATATCGTGGCGGAAAATCCTTCTCTTAAAGGGAAGGAAGCGATCACGCTGTCCCGAAAAATGATGGACGGGCACAAGATGGAGCTTTTTAAGTATGAACTCAGCCTGATCGGCTGGATCATTCTGGGAGTTATCACCTTCGGCATCTCCGATCTTGCCTATGGCACACCGTACCGAATGGCCTGCGCTGCCGAGTTTTACGCCAGAGTGAGGGAGCAGGCTATCCGGAACAACATTGAGGGGACGGAGCTTCTGGATGACCCGTACCTGTTCCGGAAAGCCAGCAGAATACATCTGTACGAAGCCTACTTTGATGTTGTGGATGAAATTACCGTTCTCCATGAGAACCGTGTCGTGCTCACCGGAGTGCGGAAGTTCCTCGCGGAGTGGTTTGGAATCTGGTATGGCAACCTGAAGGAAAAGAAGCAGTATGATGATCAGGAGGGCCGGATCGCCGCAATCGAAAAGCTGAAGCTCAGTATGGAAGGAAAGGCGTATCCGAACTGGCTGAACCCAAGATGGAGAAAGAAGAAGATCGAAAAGCAGGGGAACTTTACCTACATGAGGCATTATCCGATTCCGACCCTGTTTCTGCTGTTTATCATTTTCTCATTTGTAGGATGGAGCTGGGAAGTGGCGCTCCACTACGTGCAGACGGGCAGTTTTGCCAACCGGGGAACCATGCTGGGACCGTGGCTGCCGATCTACGGCGGCGGCGGAGTGATCGTCCTGATGCTCTGCAACCGTTTCCGCAAAAATCCTGCCGCCGAGTTTATCGCTTCGGTGATTCTGTGCGGCATCCTGGAATACTATTCTGCATGGTATCTCGAAACGAAGTTTCATCAGAGATGGTGGTCCTATGACGGATATTTCCTGAATCTGCATGGAAGGATCTG
>CAMOXX010000018.1 GCA_946629475.1 uncultured Blautia sp.
ATCGGGAAAGCAGACAAGCAAAATGCACAAGTTATTTCGTGACAGTTCCTAACTGTTCAGAACAGCCTGCACGGATTCCCGGCCCTATCAGTTCTCGTAAAATCTCATATCCCCCCAGGCCTTCATAAGCCCGGTTCTGTCAAGCTGTACGGTGCGGGTTTCCCTGTCATAGATCCTGACTGCCGAGTCCGGCCCGGTAAACCTGCCCCACTCTGCGTTCGGCTCGCCGGTCGTAATAAAGCGGACCCAGTCTCCGTGCATCTCATCCGCCATCTTGTTAAAAAGCTCTCTTGGCTCATTATCATACACAAAATGGCTGAACGGATGGTCCATTTTTACAAAAACAGACGGCATCTCAAACGCATGGGAAGCTTTCCAGCCTGATTCAATTCCGTTGTGCGTCACCAGTTCAAATCTGTACATCCATACATCCGGCGTATGATCCTTCTGGTAATCAGCCAGCTTTACCGCGGGCATCTCAAACGCATAATCTGTGGCGAAACGGATAAACGGATCTTCCTCCGCCTCTGCCGGATCCGCTTTTGCAGGATGATAATAATCTATGATTCCTGCAAGGCCTCCGGCATTGCCGTTCTTCTCAAGCATCTCTGCCACCATCGTCCAGCTGTTGGGGAATCCGGTGTTCTCAGGATGAACAAACATTGTCCCTTCATGCCTGTTTGTCCCGATGATTACTTTTATTCCGGCAGCACTGCCGTTTCTGATTGCATCCAGCGGACGCTCCGGCATCAGGTCATCAATGACCGGCCCCGGCAGAAACATGCCCGGGTTCTTGTACTGATGCTTCGCTGAGACGTATTCATGACCATACAGGAACATTCTCGGATCATCCTTGCGGAGTCTTTCAAGATCCTTCTCGGTCCAGCGCATTCCTTCCAGGAAAAGGTCTATATTCTCCCTCGCGGTCTCATGTGTCATGATGCAGTTCGGCAGTCCGCTCTCGATGATCGCCTGCTGGAACGTACCCCTGACTCCCGGGCAGGCCAGCATGTTCACAACCGATGCGCCGCCAGCGGATTCACCGCCGATTGTGATGCGGTCCGGATCTCCTCCGAAAGCTTCGATATTATCATGGATCCAGTTCAGCGCAAGGATCTGGTCGGAAAGCCCGCAGTTGCTGTCGAGATCCTCACATCCCGGATAGGTTGTAAAATCATAAAAGCCCATGATATTGGTTCTGTAATTGAACGAGGCAAACACGATCCCGTCATTCGCAAACGCGTCCCCATGATAGAGGGTATCCGAAGAGCTTCCCGTGTTATAGCCTCCCCCGTAAATCCATACGAACACCGGGAGGTGATCCCCTTCAGCCGGCCTTTTGACGTTGACAGTCAGACAGTCCTCATCCCCCATTACCCTGCCTTCGTTGAGCTGGATGGGGCAGGGGCCGTATTCCTTCGCGTCAAAAACACCCTTCCATGGTTTTTTCGGCACCGATCTTTTCAGCCGCCTTTCGCCTACCGGCGCTTCCGCATAGGGGATGCCCAGGAATTCGATTCTGCCATCCCTTAAGTATCCCTGAACTTTTCCGCTTTTTGTATTTACAATATATTCCGACATGTTTTCCCCTCCTGAGTCACGTACAGATACTGCATTTTTTTAACCGTTCCTAAGGAACTGTCACGAAATAACTTGTGCATTTTGCTTGTCTGCTTTCCCGATTGCGGCGTCTGAAAGCCTCGTCGATGTAAGCTTTTTGTCAAAGTAATTCTTCCGAGCATTTCAAGGTCTGCCTCCGCCCCTGTCATTTCCTGTATGGCAAAGGCTCGTTTCCTCGGCCTGCAGCCATCCTCGGGGTCTGTAAAGATTCCGAAATAAACCTCCGTCAGGCCCCCGATCTGATTGTCCTCTATCCCTGCCCGCTTCAGCATGGCATTCTCATTCAAAAGTCTGAAGTTATGCAGAGTGCGCACATATGGCAGCTCTGATGCGATCTCAAGAAGCTTCTTATTGAACCGTGCATACTTTTCCTCAAGTTCAGGGTTCCCCAGGTCCGTAAAGCCGGTCTCTGTCAGAATAACCTGTTTGTGTCCGTCACCGTACTTTTTCATCACCTTGTAAGCCGCGTCATTAAAGCTCCTCCACAGGCTGTCCGGCTCGTCCACATTCAGGAACAGCTCCGCATCGCTATTTACCTCCCGGTTTGTAAAAACATATGGATGCCAGGCAGCGATGTCAAAATAGTCATCCGGATCGTCTGACCAGAATTCTCCCGAGCGTATCCGGCTGTAAACCTTATCAAAGGTCCAGGCAACCCCGTACATGACCGGAAGATAGTCCGGCATGTCCCCGCCAAGGCCGGGGGTTGACAGCGCAGGTGAGAATGAGGCGATCTTTGCCCCGGTTCCGGCTCTTCTGATCCCTTTTGCCGCAAAATACATCATGTCCACTGCAATATCAATCTTCTCATCCGCGGTAAAAGGTTCGCTCATGTCCGTATCCAGAAATCCGTCGGGATGGAGGAACGCATTCAGGTTCCATTCATTGCCGACCTCCCAGATCGACACCTGCGGGAAGGTCCTGGCCATAGTATACCATGATTCCTCAAGCATGAGAAGCGCCTGCATATAAAGGCTGCCCTCCCGGAGACTGCGCTTCGGCATTGCATGTCCTGTTCTCTGTATGCATCCTTCAGGCAGAAACCATTCATGGCTCATTCCGGTCACTTCGATATCCAGCTCTTTTGCCCGGTCCAGAAGACGGGTGTGTTCCTCCACCGCTTTTTGATCGGGTGTGGAAGGATCTTTAAGTATCTCTGTCAGATGCATCCAGCTGCGGAATGCATTGCAGCCCAGTCCCTTTACCAGGTCGAGATATGCCGCCGCGTCAATCCCCTGGTCTCTCTGCCGCTGAATCAACGGCTCTCCAATGCCGAAAAATCGTCTGTCCATTTTAATTGATTCCTTTTTTCTGTTCGAGCACCTTGATATCTCTCTCACAGTGATAGAAAAGCAGGAAGATCACGAACATCGCGCCTGCCATGATCGCCGGAACCCAGCCATAAAGGAACGTAACTGCTGTGGATACGCTCTGAGGCTGATGCATGCCCGCCTGATCCAGGGCTGCATCCATACCGGCCGCCGCAAGGACCCATCCGAAGATCGCCTGTCCCAGTCCAAGACCGATCTTCTGTGCCGCGGAGATTCCCGCGTTGCCCATACCAACTGTGTCAACTCCGGTCTTAAGCTTTCCATAAGTGACCGTATCAGCGACCATTCCAAGGGCCATACCGCCGGCAAGACCTACGCCCAGTCCCTTAAGCACATTGCTGATGATAAGAAGTACCGGAGCCGTAAACAGTCCCGATCCGACAAACCCGATCGCCATGACCAGCATTCCGAAGGTGTAAATCTTCTCTTTTGAGATTTTTGTCATCATAACCGGGGTGACAAACATGATCGCGAACTGCGCGATGGAGATCGCGTTTGCCAGCAGGCTGTACTGTCCCATATCATAGAGTACGTACTGGCTGAAGAACACGGTACCCATCGAGTAGAAGATGATGATTGTAAATACTACAAAGTTGCCGAGTGTCAGGAGCAGCCAGTACTTGTTTGACAGGAGGGCCTTGACTGTCTCCATTGTGTTTTCTTTCTTTTCCGGAGCCTTTTTTCCGACCGGAGCGTCTGGTGCAGCGCCGACCTTAACACGTTCCTTCGTATTAAAGACGCAGAACAGTGAGACAACTACCATGATCGCGCAGTAGATGGCGATGGTGATCGTGAAAGATCTCTGGGTGTAAATCGTGTTCTCGCTTTCGGTGAACTTTGTGAGCAGCACAACGAATGTGGAGTTTACAAATACGTTTCCGAGTGTCTGGAATATCTGCTGGATGTTTCCAAGAAGCCCTCTCTCATAGGAGTCAGCCGTTACCAGGCCGACCATGGAATAAAACGGTACCAGCATGCCTGTCAGGCAGACCGCATTTGTGATATTATAGATAAGGAACACATAAACATATTTGACCGCATCCGGAAATCCCTTAGGCACAAAGAACAGGAGCATTGTGGAGATCGCGAACGGAATCGTCATGCGGAGCAGCCAGACACGGGCTTTTCCCATTTTGGTATCGGTCTTATCGACGATTCGTCCCATGACCAGATCGGAAATACCGTCAAAAATCTTTGAAACCGCGAGAATCGTTGCGATGATTCCGGCATTCAGGCCGGCGGCCGAAGTGAAATAAATCGTCAGGAATGATCCGATGATACCATTGATCATGTTGAAAGCAAATCCGCCCGAACCATAGGCCAGACGTTCGCCCCATCCAAGTTTTGCGTTAGGATCGTCATGTTTTGTAGTGAGCATTTTCTTTCCTCCTTGATTGTGTCCATTGTTTTCAGAGTTTACCAGTGCTTTTTGGGACGGGCTCAGCAGCAAGTGCTTCGCCCTGTTCTGAACAGTTACATCTTTTCTTGTTTTATGAACTTATGATACCCGATAAGGAGGATCGTTAATATCGTTATTTTGTCATTTTTACATATATATTGCAAATGCAGCGCCAAAAATCCTGAGCCCACTCTGGCTTGCAGGTGGAAGAATCATTTTATAAGGAGGCCCTGATTTGAACATCGAAATTTTCCGCACCTTATCAAGCGTGACCCGCGTCGACCTTGTGATCGAAGCCGGCAATGAAAAGCTCTTCCTCTGTACGGATTCCACCGGATTGAATCCTCTCAGTCATTCCGGCCCGCTTCGGCAGACGCTGAAATCCGGAGCGCTGTCTCAAACGGTTCCATTCCTCATGCAGGATGCGTTCCACTGCTTTTACGCAGCATTCCAGGCGGATGAGCTGTTCATCTTTATGGGGCCGATGTGCCATGAGCGCCTGACTCATATTACCAGGCGCCAGATGTTCAAAAGCTATGGAATTGAGGCGGACGGACTTCCCGAACTGCCGGCCTTTTCCCTGCCTGAGATGGTGAATATGATCCGGCTTGCCTGTCATCTGGCAGGCAAAGAGCTTCCCCAGGCTGATCTGTTAAAACAGAACAATATCTTTTCAGACGATCCAATGAATACCCGTAAAGATCAGACCCGGCTTCTTCTGCGGGAAGAAGAGGAGGATGATGACAATGCTTTCCGGCACAGCTATCACGAAGAGCTTCTGCTTCTTCAGGCTGTAAAAGAAGGCAACGGAAAAGAAGCAGTCCGTCTTTCGGAAGAAATGGACCGCGACAGCGGCAGGCTTTCCGCAAGAGATCTGCAGCATCGTAAAAACATGGCTATCGTCGGGATTACCCTCTGCTCCAGGGCTGCCATAGAAGGCGGAATCACGCCGGAAGCGGCATACAGGCTCAGCGGTTATTATATCCGCAAATGTGATGCGGCGCAGGATGCAGCACTGATGCTGAAATACCGCAACCAGGCCATCAGGGAGCTGGCCGATTACGTTCTCGAAAAGCAGAAGCTTGCCCGTTATTCCGGCTACACCGAACAGTGCAGGGACTATGTCCGCAGGCATTACCGCGAAAAAATATATCTGCAGGACATCGCGGACTCGCTTGGGATCAGCCCTTCCTACCTGTCCCGGCTTTTCAAAAAGGAAACCGGACAGTGCCTTCAGGATTATATAAACGAAGAGCGTGTCTACCGCGCAGCAAATCTGCTGCAGTTTTCGGATCTGCCGATTCCCGAGATTGCCCAGTATGTGCATTTTCCAAGCCAGAGCTACTTTGGCAGCATTTTCAAAAAGCTGAAAGGCATGACGCCCAAAGAGTACCGTGACCGGTTTAAAACCCCGGCCTTCGGGAAAACCGGCAGATAGCTTCATCCACAGCCATACATCCGCAGCTATACAATATTTTTCTGTTGACAAACCTCCGAAATATGATATACTGAACAGCGTAGTTTAATGGTTTAAAGTGTTACGCTTTTAAGTGTTAAAGTTTGTGTTTATTTAGGAGGGCCCTGCTTTATGGCTGTCAAACTGATTCTTCTGGTTGCTTTTTTTGCGGTGATGATCCTGGTTGGTGTGAGAACCAGCAAAATGGCCGGTTCTGTCGACGGATTTGTTCTCGGCGGGCGGAATGTCGGCCCGTGGCTCACCGCGTTTGCCTACGGTACATCCTATTTTTCCGCCGTTGTGTTTGTCGGCTATGCCGGGCAGTTCGGCTGGAAGTACGGCATCTCGACTACCTGGGTCGGCATCGGGAACGCCTTTTTAGGAAGCCTTCTTGCCTGGGTCGTGCTTGGCAGAAGAACAAGAATTATGACTCACTCGCTGAAGGCGGCAACCATGCCCGATTTCTTCGGAAAACGTTTTGACAGCAATGCGCTGCGGATCGCCGCTTCTGTCATCTCCTTTGTTTTTCTGATCCCCTACACGGCCTCCCTGTACAACGGCCTCTCCAATCTTTTTGGAATGTCCTTCAACATTGACTACAAGGTCTGCGTCATTCTGATGGCAACCCTCACCGGTGTATACGTCATTCTCGGCGGCTACATGGCCACAGCGGTCAACGACTTTATCCAGGGCATTATTATGATTTTCGGAATCATCGCCGTGATCGTCGCGGTCATCGCAGGCCAGGGCGGCTTTATCGGGGCGATCGGAAAACTGGCGCAGTTTGAATCCGACAATCCCGTCACCCTTGGACAGCCAGGTGTATTTACATCCTTTTTTGGCCCCGATCCCTTAAATCTTCTGGGAGTCGTGATCCTGACTTCTCTCGGAACATGGGGACTTCCGCAGATGGTACACAAATTCTACACGATCAAGAACGAGAAGGCTGTCCAGACCGGAACCGTCATCTCCACCATCTTCGCAGTTATTATCGCGGGCGGATGCTACTTCCTCGGCGGTTTCGGACGGCTTTTTGACTCTCCGGCCATCTACAAAGCAGACGGAAGCGTCGCCTATGATGCCATCATCCCGGCCATGCTCTCCACCCTGCCGGATATCCTGATCGGTATCGTTGTCATCCTCGTGCTTTCCGCCTCCATGTCAACGCTCTCCTCCCTGGTCCTGACTTCCAGTTCAACGCTGACGCTGGACCTCATCAAGGGGAACATCGTAAAGGATATGAAGGAAAAACAGCAGCTCCTGATTATGCGGGTGCTGATCGTCTTCTTCATTGCAGTTTCAGTCATCCTGGCGCTCAATCCGCCGACCTTCATCGCTCAGCTCATGGGTATTTCGTGGGGCGCTCTGGCCGGTGCGTTCCTTGCTCCGTTCCTCTACGGTCTGTTCTGGAAGGGAACTACCAGGTTATCCGTCTGGGCCAGCTTTATCGCCGGAGTCGGCATTACGGTTCTGAACATGTTTATTAAATTTATCGCTTCCCCGATCAATGCCGGAGCGGCAGCGATGATTGCCGGACTTGTGGTGGTGCCCGTAGTCAGCCTGTTAACGCCCAAGATGAACCGCCAGAAGGTGGATCGTCTGTTCGAGTGCTACGACGAGCAGGTTGAGGTGCGCCGTAAAGTCGCCCTTCCCGAAAAAGAAGAGGACTGAATTGGTGCCTTGACACTTGTCAGACTTTATGATAGAATTCCCTTTGATTATGGGCCGGGAATCTGCCCGAAAGTTTAATCATCAGGAGGAATTATCATGGAAATCACAAAAAAGACCACAATGGGTGAGATGCTGAACTACGACAGCGGCATCGCTTATGTACTGATGCAGGCCGGAATGCACTGTGTCGGCTGTCCTTCTTCCATCATGGAATCTCTTGAGGAAGCCTGCATGGTTCATGGCCTTGATTCTGACGAGGTTCTCGCTTCCATCAACGAGTATCTGGCTTCCAGAAAACAGGAGGCATAAACAAAAGAGATTCCGGGATGAATTATATTGTTTTTGATCTGGAGTGGAACCAGAGTCCCAACGGAAAAAAGTATTCCCATCCCCAGATGCCTTTTGAAATCATCGAAATCGGGGCCGTCCGTCTGGATGACAGCTTTCAGGTGACCGACACCTTTCACCGGCTGATCAGGCCTTCGGTCTATCATTGGATTCACAACAGCATACGGGATGTGATACATGTCAACTACAGAGATCTTCAGTCCGGTGTACCGTTTCCGGAAGCCGCCAGGGATTTTCTGGACTGGTGCGATTATGAATACATCTTCTGTACCTGGGGCAATCAGGATGTAATGGAATTCCAGAGGAACATGGATTACTATGGAATGCTGCATCTGCTCCCGCCTCCCGTGATCTACAGCAATGTGCAGTCCCTCTTCGGCCTGCAGTTTGACGGGGAGGAAAGCTGCCGGTCCCTTGAGTACGCGACGGAGTTTCTTCATATTAATAAGGAGATGGATTTTCACCGCGCGATGAATGATGCCATGTTCACGGCACAGGTACTCTCGCACATCTCACTGGACATATTGAAGATGCACCCGACGCTCGATGTCTATCAGCATCCTGAGTCAAAAAAAGAGGAAATTCATCTGCAGTTTCCCTCCTTTTCCAAATATCTGTCACGGGAGTTTATCTCCCGCGAAAAAGCAGTCAAGGACCGGGAGGTCACAAGCACACGGTGCCCCCTGTGCGGTAAGAACGCGCGCAGGACAGTCCGGTGGTTTACGCCGAACAACAGGGTCTACTACAGTGTCTCGCGATGTGCGGACCATGGTGCGGTCGCCGCGAACATGCGGATCCGGAAAACTGCGGACGAGATGTATTTTGCCGACAAGACCATCTGGATGGCATCCGGGGAAGACATTGACGCAATTCACCGAAAACGGGACGCAATGAAAAAGAAACAGGGTAACTGTTCAGATACGGAACAGTTGCGAAAATGAGGATGAGGACGGCACAGCGCCGTCCTCATCCTCATTTTATGCCTGCAGCAGTATCCGTATCCTGCTTCCCAGGCCCGGTCTGGACAGAATTTCAAAATGTCCTTTGTGCTTATCGACAATCCACTTCGCGATGGAAAGCCCCAGGCCGGTTCCATCGTAGGAACGTACCGCGTCTGAACGGTAGAATCTCTCGAACATCTGCTTTACATCCGTCTCCCCCATCCCGATTCCGGTGTCTTCAATCTGGATGTACACACTGTCCGGCCCGGTACGGCCAAAGCTTAAGAGGATCTCGTTCCCTTCATCGGTATACTTTGCCGCATTGTCGATCAGGATGCGCACCGCCTGCTTCAGCAGCCCGGGGTCGGCGGGAATCACGATGTTGTCCTCCCCTTTCGTATACCGGTAGACATGCTTTTCATCGATCATGAAGGATTCTTCGTAGATTTCCTGCATCATCTCACCAAGATTCACCGGCTCCGGGTGGAGCTCCGTCCGCCCGCTGTCGCCCCTCGCAAGGAACAGAAGCTGCTCCACCAGATGGTTCATATGCTCTGATTCGTGCTGAATCGCCGTGATGGACTCCTGGAGGATTTTCGGATCATCCTTGCCCCACCGGTCCAGCATATTGGCATAGCCCTGGATCACCGCGATCGGTGTCCGCAGTTCATGGGAGGCATCGTTGACAAACCTCGCCTGCTGCCGGTACGTCTCCTGCATTCTGCGCAGCAGGTTGTTCATCGCCGCTTCGACCCCGGCCAGGTCACTGTCCCCAAAGGACAGGCTTCTCGCGTTCTCCGGCTGGATCTGGGTAATCGCGTCCTCCAGCACCTGGTATTTATCCTCTGTGAAGGACATCCTGCTGAGCTCATCGGCGCGGATAGCCAGCTGATCCAGAGGGCGGAGAATCCTGCGCAGCTTTCGGTCCTCATGGAAATAGCCGAGCCACATCAGCAAAAACTGCAGTGAAAACAGTGCGGCGACGATAAAAGCGCTGAAAATCAGGATTTCATTCAGGGTGATCTTCAGTATCTGTTTTTCCCCCTCTGTCACACAGTAGACCAGATACCGTCCTTCCTCGATGTTCAGTGCTCTCTGATACTGGAAGCTGAACGTGCCGGTTACCGCCTCCTCCTGCCCTATGACCCTGAAAACAACAATCCCGATATAAAGGAGGAAATCCCCGCGAATATATCTCCACAGGTTCTGCCCGATCTCATGAAAATGCAGCTTCCGGATGATCGAGCCGACATTCCGGCGGTTCTCGGACGGAAGCTGTTTCGTTTTCCTGCTGGTTTTACTCATAAGACTTCCCTGCCGGGTCCTTGATCACATAACCGACCCCGCGCACCGTCTGGATCATCTTGACGGAAAACACATCGTCGATTTTGGAGCGCAGATACCGGATATAAACATCTATGATGTTTGTCTCTCCCATATATTCGTAGCCGCAGACCTTCTCCAGCAGAGTCTCCCTCGACAGCACAATGTTCCGGTTTTCGAGCAGGGTCTTCAGCATCACAAACTCCCTGTTCGTAAGCGAAATCTCATGGCCGGCATAATGGACCTGATGTCCCGGGCAATCTACCTCAAGGGATCCCCAGGTGAGGATCCCTTCCTTATTATTATGTTCCGCACTGCTCCCCTCCCCTGCTCGAATCATGGGGTGAAGCTTCAGTGCTACACGGATTCTTGCCAGAAGCTCTTCGATCGCGAAGGGTTTGGTGATATAGTCCACTGCCCCGGCATCCAGCCCTGCAACCTTGTCCATCACCGCATCCCGGGCTGTCAGAAGGATGACCGGTGTCGGTTTTTCCTTCTGAAGCCTCCTTAACACTTCCAGCCCGTTGAGACCGGGAAGCATAATGTCCAGCAGGATCAGGTCGTAGTCCCCCTCCAGCGCTTCCTCCAGGCCGTCCCGGCCGTTGGCCGCCTTTCCTGTCTGGTAGCCCTCATGGACCAGCTCGAGTTCAATAAATCTGGACAGCTTCTCCTCGTCCTCGATAATCAGAATTCTGGCATCCATATGTATTATCCCTTCTAACAGCTCCGCATTCTTCAATCAGTATGCTTTGTAAACTCTTCCTTTACACGGTCCGCTGCATTTCCCGCGGAATCCATCAGATCATTTGCCTGGGACAGGTCATCCTTTCCTTCAAAGGAGTACCGGAGTCCGAAGAACAGCCCGACGATCAGAACCGGAAGCGCGATCCGCCAGGTAAAGAAGAGGATCAGTACCAGAAGAATCACCGGGATCCGGATGATCTGTTCTTCGTTCTTCTTCACGCAGAAGGCGTTGTTTCGGCAGATGTCGATGAATCTCCGGAATACTCCCTTGACTCCTTCCTTCTCCTGCTTTCTTCCTTCATACACGGTTTCCTTGACCGGCTCATAGTGCTCCTGCTCTTCGTAGCTTGTGGAGAACACGCTCTGTTCCGGCCCTTTCACCCTGCCCTGCTTTTCAAGGCTCACCATCGCGTCCAGAAGGTCCCATCCACTTTCTTCCAAAGCTGCCTTCGCTTCTTCATACGAAACGTTCGCTCTTTCTCTCAGCTTTTCCACTTTTTCAAGGTTTTCCATCTTTCTTTCCTCCTTATCAGGAACCGGTTTGCGGCTCCTGTCTCTTTATTTCCTTTGACGAGTATAAGAATACCTCATGATTCTTAAACGGTCTTTGGTAAAAGATTAAAGGATTATTAACGCCCATTAAAACTGGCTGTATACAAACCTGGGGGCAGTCGAAAGATCAGCCAGTATAAAATACAGGCAGAGAACCATCAGGACTGCAAGGAACAGTAAAAGCCATTTCCGGAATTCCCGTCTTTCGTGCGCTTTCCGGGCCTGTGCCGCCTCCGCGCTTTCAGGCAGGGCGTTATTCTTCTGCAAATCTGTAGACTGCCTCACTGACATCCACCCATCCTTTCCAGCCGATGTGAATCGTATCTTCCATAAAATACTCCTCGTACTCCCTGTCCGAAAAATCCGCGATGCGGGCTCCGTATTTTTCGCAGAGCGCCCTCACCTGGCTGTAATAGTCCTCGCGGGCATCGCTGTCAAATCCGATCCAGTCATACCAGTAGCCATTCACGGGGGTAATAACGACCATCGGCTCAATTTCCATCTCAGAGCATGCCTTCAGGAAGCATTCAAAGTCATCATATTCCGGTGAAACACTGTAGCCGGTTTTGATTCCCTCGTCCTTCACCTGATCCATGACCTTGACAATATAGCTGTCGTAATAGCTCTTTTTTACAAAAAAAGGATTTCCGCCGCAGGCTTCCTCCCCGTCCCTGGCCGCTGACGCGCGGAGCGAGCCAAAATCCGGCTCACTTATTTCTCCCCTCTGTGCCAGGGCGGCACAGGTCTGCGAAGGATTGTCTGCTGCCTGCACCGTGCTTTCCTTTTTCCGCGAAGAAGTCAGCTCATAGGCGCCGAGGCGCAGCATGACATTGCACAGGGTCTTCTCTTCCATGAAAGCCTGAAATACCTTTGTACCCCGGTCCGGCTCCCGTCCGCTTCCCAGATACTGTTCCTCATACTGCAGGATGCGTGCGCGCTCCTTCGGATCCACTTTCAGAAGCTTTTTTGTGCGGTCTGTGATGTACCGCTTTGTCTCATCGGAGAGATCCGGGTTTTTCAGCATTTCGACAAAATTCTCCTCGGAGAACCTGGACGCAAACGCCTCCGCCTTCACCCCGCTCTTCCGGAACCACTGCGGCGCAACGATCAATACCGCTTTCCGGTTCACCATCTCCGGTTCCAGCGCAGCAACAAGTGTTGTGTGGAACAGGCTCTGGTAGTATCCCGCTCCCACAAGCAGCAGTTTTTTGTCCTGGCCTTCAAAAATACTGCCCGGATGATAAGGGGTGGATTTCTGGTGCTGCAGTTCCGAGGATCCCAGCAGCAGAATCGTGTTTTTGTCCAGCTGATCCCTCATGATCCGGCCGGCTTTGTATTTTACCTCGCTCGTCCAGCATCCATAGGCATCGCTCTTTTTCTCTGCCTTTGCCGACGCGTAAATATGTACCCCGGCAAAAAAAGCCGCAGTGATGAGAAGCGCCGTGAAGAACGCACGGATCCTTGCCGTGCCGGTCCGGCGAGGTATCGTCTGTCCGTCTTTGCCGCCTGATGTATTATCCTTCGCGCTTTCCGGTTTCAAGATACAGCCTTTCTTTCAATCAACGAAACGATTTTTTCCGGGGTATCAATATCACTTCTCTCGATTTCGGTGAGTCCGATCACCACCCCCAGACGGTCCTCCGTCTCCATCAGCAGCTGGGCTACCCCGAGGGAATCCAGGAGCCCCTCTTCGAACAGGTCGATGGACAGGTCCTCTGTTACCACATCGTCCTCGCAGATTTCAGCAAGCATCTCCAGTATTTTTTCCTTCATTAGTCTGTCTCCTTTTTATTATTGTTCAGGGCCCGCAAACGGGAAATTCCCTGAGAAAATCAGGAATCCGAACATCACAAGCTGCATGGTCACAGCCCAGCTGATTACCTGATACCACTTTTCCTTTTTATGCTTCTTATAGAATTTCGACTTCTTCTGCCACACTTCATTCAGCGCCAGCAGCACACCGTGATACAGGCCGTACATCAGATAATACGGGGTCAGTCCATGCCAGATCCCCATTACGAACATATCTGCGATAAAGCCCGCACAGGCAGTCCGGAGCCGGTTTTTAAACCATTTGTGCCGCATGGACTGCATCACAAGCCGTGTAAAAAGAAAGTCCCGGAACCAGTGCGAGAGCGTTATGTGCCATCTGTCCCAGAATTCTTTGATATCTCTGCTGAGAAACGGCCTGTTGAAATTATCCGGGGTGCGGATTCCCAGGAACAGCCCCGCTCCGATGGCCATCAGAGAATAACCCGCGAAATCAAAAAACATATACAGCCCGTAGGCATACGCGTATCCGACTCCGGCAAACGAACTGTAGCTTTCTGTCAGCAGCTCCATTCCTTCATAAAAATATGAGGAGATCACTGCCTTGTACATCAGGCCCAGGCACAGCTTCCACAGGCCTTCCCCGACCATCTCCAGATACTCGTCCTTCGGAATTTTCCTGTTCAGGTCCTCCCCGAACCGCCGGCTCCGGTCGATCGGACCGCTGACGATGCATGGAAAAAACAGAAGGAAGTTCAATGTGTCAAATATACTGATCTCTTTGATCACACCGTCGTAGATCTCAATCACGATCTGCGCCGATTTGAATGTCAAGTAGGAAATTCCGATGATCTGGAACAGCCGTACCGGCAGGAAGCCCGATATTTTGCTGAGGATCAGGGGAAGAATTGATAAAATGAGAAAGACCGCGTAGATTTTTCCTTCTCTCCCGCGCCTCTCACGCACCTTCCCGTAGACCTTTACAAGAGCTGTCTCCAGGAAGATATAACCCAGAAAAAAAACAATATGCAGCGGATCCCTTCCAATCGCAAGCGCATCGAAAACCACCGACACGAACAGGATATAATAACGCCTGTCCTTTTCCCTGTATCCGAGCACGACCGCCGGGACAAGGAGCACAGACAGCAGCGCGAAAAAGCTGAAATCACTGAACAGGGTCATCGGATAAGCTCCATCACTGCCTTCCTGTCAGTCTTGCCATTCTGGGTCATGGGCATACTGTCAAGGAAGACAATTTTTTTGGGGATCATATAATCGGGGAGGAATGTGCGGAGGGCTTCCCTGATTTCCTTCGCAGCCGCGCGGTTCCCTTTATCCACATGTTCCGAGCAGCATACGGCAGCCGTGAGGCTTGCAGTTCTTCCATCCCTCATCACCGGAAGAACGCACGCCCGGTTTACCCCCGGAATCTTGAGGAGATTGCTCTCGATATCTCCCAGCTCGATCCGGTAGCCGTGAAGCTTGACCTGCTGGTCAAGCCTTCCGTTAAAATAGAGCATGCCGTCTCTTGTGTATCCCTCATCCCCGGTAAAATAAGCACGGACCGGGCTGCTGCTTCCGGGCGGATTGATCATCCGGAAGGCTCTTTCTGTCTGGGCAGGATCGCCGAGATACCCGGCTGAGAGTGTACTCCCTGTAATCACGATCTCCCCCGGCTCTCCGTCTGCCGCCATCCCCGCTTCATTTATGATATAAATGGTGCAGCCGTCCTTCGGCCGGCCGACAGGCAGGTTTTCATCAGCCTGGCACAGTTCTTCCGTGATCCGGACATCCGTGACGGCCACCGTCGATTCGGTCGGGCCGTAGGTGTTGATCACTTCCGCGTCCGGGAACCGCTTTATCAGCTTCAGGGCGGTCCCGTTCGTCAGCCGCTCCCCGCAGAAGAGGAATGTCCTGAGTGCGGGCAGGGTGCTGCCCTGAAAGCCCGGATCCGCAAGGCACAGCTCAGCAAAGGAGGGTGTGGATACCCACACCGACGGATTGATGCTCTTCAGCGCATCGAACAGAAGCCCGTAGGAATTCTGCACTTCTTTTGTGAGCGGGCAGAGGGTTCCTCCGACTGCCAGGCAGGTATAGAGATCCATCACCGAAAGATCAAACGAAAAGGGGGCCTGATTCAGGAAGCGTACCCCTCTCTTCTTTTCGGCCGGCGATCCAAGATTTACCGACCAGTCTGTAAAGCCCGACAGGGCGGCGCAGGAGATCTGCACTCCCTTTGGCTCGCCTGTGCTGCCGGATGTAAAGATAATGTAGACAATATCGTCATCGGTAAGCCAGTATTCCTCAAGAGAGCGGGCGGAGCCGGATTCCGCAATACGGGACAGTTCCTCATATCCGATGACAGGAGGGCCGCCCTCTATCCGCTTTTCCGCCTGCTCCATTTTTTCAACAGCAAATACTGCGGAAGCTCCCGACTTTTTTATGACTGCGTCCACCCGGTCAGGCGGCATGCTGATGTCCAGCGGACAGTAGGCTTTTCCCGCCTTGGAGCATCCCAGAAAGGAGGCGATCATCAGCGGCTGCTTGTGGCCGTATACCACTACCGGAGCACGGCTGTCCCCAAAACGTGAAACGAGCCAATCCGCAATCCCGTCGGACAGGCGGTCCAGTTCACCATAGGTCATCACTGTCTCCCCGCACAGATAGGCGGGGTGCTCCGGATTATTTTTTGCATATTCTTTGAGTAATTTCAAAATGTCCATATTTATGCTGTTCTGCCATAAAAGACAGGTCCTCTCATTTTTTCTCACACTATTGTAACACTGCTTTTGCCAATGAGCAAGAAAGCATTCGCAGCGAACGGTTTTGTTTCTTGACTAACCTTGTAATTATATTATAATGAGTATTATTCTATTTTTACACGAGTCCATTTCAGAGAGGAATTTATGCTTAAATTAGTTGATATCTGCAAGGAATACAAAACAGGCACCCTTGTCCAGACTGCCCTCGACCATATCTCACTCAGCCTGCGCGACAATGAGTTCGTCGCGGTTCTGGGTCCCAGCGGATCGGGAAAAACGACACTCCTGAATATCATCGGAGGCCTGGACCGGTACGACAGCGGGGACCTTGTGATCAACGGAGTTTCCACCCGCAAATATCGGGACCGGGACTGGGACTCCTACCGCAACCATACGATCGGCTTTGTATTTCAGAGCTACAACCTGATCCCGCACCAGACTGTCCTGGCAAATGTTGAGCTTGCCCTCACCATCTCGGGGATTTCCAGGCAGGAGCGGCAGGAAAGAGCCAAAAAAGCCCTTGAGGATGTCGGTCTGGGAGATCAGATGCACAAAAAGCCAAACCAGATGTCGGGCGGCCAGATGCAGAGAGTGGCAATCGCCAGAGCCCTGGTCAATGACCCTGATATCCTGTTGGCGGACGAGCCGACCGGAGCCCTGGACTCCCAGACCAGCCTTCAGGTCATGGAGCTTTTGAAGGAAGTTGCAAAGGACCGGCTCGTGGTGATGGTTACCCATAACCCCGAGCTGGCGGACCAGTACGCGACAAGGATTGTGCGCCTGAAGGACGGTAAGATCATCGACGATACCGATCCGTACGATACAGAGCCTGCCGGGGATGAGGTTCACAGGAATTTCGGCCGGGCCTCCATGAAGTTCCGGACGGCCCTCTCCCTCAGCTTCAACAATCTGGGAACGAAGAAAGGGCGCACGATCCTGACCGCCTTCGCCGGCTCGATCGGCATCATCGGAATCGCGCTGATCCTCTCCTTCTCCACAGGCGTCAGCAATTATATCACCGATATACAGCGGAAAACCATGACCTCCTACCCGGTCACATTGAATTCCCAGGCGATCGACCTGTCGGGCTTCCTGTCGGAGGCCGGGATGGACGCCGGCATACCGTACGAGCCTGACCATGAGATGGATGCCGTCTATTCCGACAACATCCTCTATGAGATGGCAAGTACCTTCACTTCGAGCCTGACCCAGAACAACCTGACATCGTTTAAAAAGTATCTGGACGACGAAAGCAGCGAAATCCATAAATATGTGGGAGAAAGCGGAATTGTCTATTCCTATGATGTGAAGTTCAATGTGTACGCGCGGGATCCTGACGGGGTGCTGGTGAACACGGACGGGGTGGATCTGGAGGGAAGAGCCTCCTCGCGTTCCTCCTTTATGGGAAACAACATGGCATTATCAGGCAGCACAAGGATCGGAAATTTCGAGGAGCTCCTGCCTGGCGGCGGAGATCACCTGATCAGCGGCGCGATCATGGACACCTACGATCTGGTGTACGGGGAATGGCCGGACGAATATGACGAGGTTGTGCTGGTCCTCGACCGCAAGAACGAGCTGTCCCTCACCAACATGTACGAGCTGGGGCTCCTCTCGTCGGAGGAATACCACCGGTTCCTGGTGGAGCTCTCCGAGAGTGAGGCGGTAACACCGGAGGTCCACAGGATCGATTATTCTGATATGTTATCCACGGAGCTTTATCTGGTTCCCGCCTGCGACACCTACGAAGAGAACAGCTCCGGTGTCTGGAAATCCATCGCGGGTGACCGGGAGAAAATGGATTCGATCGCCGGACAGGCCGTCAGGCTCCGGATATCCGGAATCATCCGCCCGGCAGAAAGCTCGGATATCAATGTTGCCCTGATCACATCTCCGCTCGGATATACGCGGGCATTGACCGACTATATCATTGATTACACTGAAAAAAGTGAAGTCGTGAAAGAGCAGAAAGAGAATCCCGACCGGAACCTCCTGACCGGAAATGCCTTCGGCGAGGGAGGTACCAATTTTGATACCGGAACCGCCCTCGACTTCCTGAACAGCATGACCAGCAACGGATCGTACGAGAGCAACATGAAGGCGTTCGGAGCCGTTGACCGCGAAAGTCCGTCATCCATCAACATTTACTCGGATACATTTGAGGCGAAGGACGGAATCACGGACTGCATTGAGGAGTACAACAGGAATGCCGATGAAGCGGACCAGATTACCTACACGGACTATGTCGGGCTTCTGATGTCCTCGGTCACCAGGATGGTAAACGCGATCACCTATATCCTGATCGCCTTTGTCGCGGTTTCGCTCATCGTATCCTCCATCATGATCGGGATCATCACCTATATTTCCGTGCTGGAGCGGACAAGGGAGATCGGTATTCTGCGGGCCATCGGAGCTTCCAAGCGGAATATCACGCAGGTGTTCAACGCCGAGACCTTCCTGATCGGGCTGTTTTCCGGCGCGATGGGAATCGGAATCTCGTTCCTGCTGCTGATTCCGATCAACCATGTGGTGCATGCTTATGCCGAGACCGATCAGATCAGTGCAGTACTTCCACCCTTGAGCGCAGTCATTCTGATTCTGCTGAGCATGATGCTGACCATGATCGCGGGATTTATCCCCGCAAAAAAAGCGGCCCGGAAGGATCCGGTGGCCGCGCTGAGAACGGAATGATCGGGGATTCAGGGAACCTGTCCCTGATGACTCGAACGTGCGCCCTCCGGGCGCACCCAAAACGACCCCCGGGAATCGATCCCGGGGGTCTGTTGTTTTACTCTGCTGCTGTTACTGCAGTAATGTGCGGGTTGGCACCCTCATACCAGTAGAGGAAGCCTTCCATATCGATCACATCGCCTGCGTTCAGAGCCTCGACTGCTTTGTACACGTCGGATTCAGCGTCGCAGAGATAGGACTCTACAGTGAATGAATAGGTCTCGCCGTTCAGGGATACGTCAAAGTAAAGGTCGTCTCCCTGTGTTCCGGAGTTGTCCCAGTTGTAGAAATATGCCAGCTCGTTTCCGTCTTCGTCCGTCTTCGCTTCGACGGTCATTCCCTTAAAGGAAACCTTCTGATTCTGATGATCGATCAGCTCATCCTTCCCGAGAAGGTCTGTCACATCCAGCGCCTCCGCGATGAAGCTGCCGTCCTCGATCTCGATCGTCGCGTCAACGATCTCGATCTCGCCGGACCACTCTGACTTATAGCCTGTAACCTTGATCTTCTGGCCTTCGACCAGCTTCTCATAATCCTCCTCGGAGCATTCTGCGTTGTAAACGAAATATGCGCCGTCCTCATCCTGGGTGTAAAGTGTCGCCTTATCTTCCCACCAGGACTGCTTTGCCTGTACATAAGTCTCTACAACCACTTCCGCATCGATTTCTGCGTCCATAAACTCCGCATAGGTCATGACGCCTTCGGATTTTTCTTCAGCAGAAACACCAAGGCTTCCGAATGCAAGGGCCGCTGCCGCTGCCATCATAAGTACCGCTGTCTTTTTCATAGAATCTGATCTCCTTTCTGAGAACGTATGAATTTTTGCAACCACATTATAGCCAATATTATACTTCCGGTCAATCCCAAACGGGTGCGGCGGTTTTTCAGGGCAGAACACCCTCCGGCACCGCCTCCATCCTCTTTTCCGTCCGTTCCATGACATTTTCGTAATACTTCAGGTCGGTCTCGCTCATTTCGGACTGGTCGAGAGAACTGACCTCCTCTGTATATTCCGCGTATTTCCGCATCAGGGACAGATACTGCGTCTGATGTGTGAAGTTTTCCTCGTCATAGATGTCAAGGAAGTCACAGTATTCGTTGATGAACTCCTCATAATCATCCAGCATCCTGCGGACGCCGGGGCTCACCCCTGCTCCGTCATTCTTTTTGCTCACGATCTCCGGAAGATCCGCATAGCACAGTGTAACCGTGTCCCACAGATAATCGTAATCTTCCATCTCCGTGATCATCCCGGTGAGGGAATCCGACAGACCGGCCGCTCTTTCAGAGGCGGCGTCCGCATCCGCGCTCACGGCCGCTCCGGGACTGACTGATACACACAGGTCAAACTGGAAGAGCGTTACATCCCCGGGTGCCTCGCCCGGCTCAAGGATTCCTCTCATCGAATCTGTCACAGCCTGCACAAATTCCTTCTCTTCGTCCTGAAGCATCAGGGAATTGAAAAGCTCCGCGTCAATCAGATCCCCTTCCGCAAGTCCTTTCTTCTCCCTGTAATCGTGCACCGCCTGCTTTGTCTTTGCTCCGGCGACACCATCCGGTGTACCGGCATCAAACCCGGCCTCGTTCAGTTTTGTCTGAATCTGCATTATGATATCCCGGTCCGAAAAGCTGATTTTCGATGCCGGGGCGTTTGTTCCTGCTGCCAGGACAGACAGGCCGGCAAGCATAACCAGGAAAGCTCTCCTGTGTCTCATATGATCCGCTCCTTCAATTGGCTCTGCAGCAATTCTGATGTTGATTATGCATTCTCTCAAAAACTTTCGCAGCTGCTTCCGGCAGTTCACAAAAGCGCGTGATTCTCGGCAGTTCCTTCGGAACCTGTCCGTATCCGTAGGCGGCATGGATAAATGAAATCCCCGCCTCCGAGGCTGCTTCGTAATCCCCGAGGATATCCCCGAGATACACCGCGTGAGTGAGTCCGTTCCGCTCCTTCACAAGCCGGATATTGCCTGCCTTTTTCATGCCCGTCCGGCCGTACTCTTCATAGTCGTCAAACAGGTCTTCCATCCCGTGGGCCTTAAAAAAAGCAGGGATATAGCCTTCCTGACAGTTGCTCACAACACTCAGGTGGTACTCCTTTTTCAGCAGGGCAAGCGTCTCACGGACATCGGGGAACAGGATTCCTCCATGCTCCGCAATGTACTCATTCTCATGATCCATGCACTCCTGCATCACCTCATGGCGCCTGTCCGGGGGAAGATAATCGAGAAAAGCGTTTTCGATCTCCAACATCGTCTTTCCCATCAGGCGCTGCATCCACTCGACCGTGGCCGGGCGGACCGTGTCCTCATATTTTTCCAGAACCTCATTCCATGACATGACAACCGCCTCAGAGGAGTCCCATAGTGTGCCGTCAAGATCAAACAGTATTCCTTTTTTTATTCCTTCCAAACGCATCCTCCTTCCTGTTATTTTCGGCTGCGTATCTTTGTGCTCACATAATATACTCCGATCAGAAGCCAGACAACTGCAAGCGTGATCAGAAGTGCCCTGGATTCTCCCGGAAGGGCCCCGAGCTCCTTCTTTCCTCCGGAAACTCCGCCCATGCTTCCCTGATCCAGATGGTACAGGGACGCTGTATCGCTGAACAAAGTTTCCAGATACTCATCGTTCACCTCGGTCTTCCGGCGTACCGATTTTGTCATGCTCTCGACCAGCTGTCCCGCCGCATCGCGGAGCGAAGCGGAACCGTTGAACACCGGTGTGACAAAAGTGCTGGATGTGTTCGCGAGCAGAAGTTCAGCCGCCTGAATCTTCACCTCGTAGTGCGCCTGGTTATCCTCCCCGGCTTTTGCCAGATAATCCTGGTACTCAGGAAGCTCCTGCGCCTTTATGGTCACCGGTACATATCCCTCCGTCTCCGAGTAGGCCGTCTGCACCTCGTTTGTCAGCATATACTGTGCGAACAGCCAGGAGGCCAGAACCTCCTGCGGATCGGTCTTGTTAAAAATGCAGATCGACGGCCCCTGGGAGATCATTCTGGGATCATCCGGGTTAAACTGGGGAACCGTCATGACCGCTGTCTCAAAATCAGCCTTTTTATCCTCGGCGATATCGGAAAGAGGCGCATCGGCCCCCATCCATGTCGCGCCGGCGGTGGAATCCACGGCGAAGATGCACTGCCCGGCATCCAGAAAGTTTGCCGGATAACCGGAAATCTTGAATGTGGAGAACGCCCCGGATTTCGCATGAGGCGCGATTTCCCCAAGAAGCTCCTTCGTCGTATCATTGAAGAGCTCGATCTCCCCATCATCTGTGGAATATCCGGCGTCCTTCTGCTTCAGCATCTGGATCATCATGTTGTCGGTCGATTTGTAAATGAAGGGGATCAGAACTTTCTGACCGTTCAGCTTGAACATTCCGTCCGCATCCTTTTCGAGCGCGGCTTCGGAAACCTCCCATACAAAATCCCAGGTAAGCGTCTCCGGAAGCTCATACCCCAGCTTTTCCACAAAAGTCCTGTTGACATAGCAGGCTTCGGTGGAGCGCATGTAGGGGATGGCATAATAGCTGTCGCCAAGCCTGCATTCTTCCAGAAACTCCGGAACCACCTCGTCACGCGAAGGGCCATCGTACAAAAGCTCGCCGCCGCCCAGGCCGTAGTTTTCATCATCGAACAGGGCATCCAGGGGAACTACGACATTGTTTCCGGTCATATATGTCGCAATGTGATCCGGGTAGGTGATGCAGACATTCGGAGTCGTTCCGGTGGCAATGTTTGTGATGACATCATTGTAGATCTTTCCGTAATCCGTATATAGGCGGAGATTCACCTTCACATTCGGGTACAGCTCCTGAAAATCCGAGATTGCCTTCTCGTAAATTTTTGTCTGCGTCTTGTTGGTATCATTTTTCGCCCAGAAGGTAATATCATACTGTTTGGAAGTGTCGAAAGCTTCCGGCACCTCGAACGCGGTCCGCTCCCCCGAGCCGTGGCATCCGGACAGTGCCAGAACCGATGCAAAAACAGCGGCCAGAATGCAGGAGCGCCCGGGAATTCTTCTCTTCTTTATCATCCCTTGGTACCTCCCCTCGAAACGCCTTCCATAATCTTGTTGTGGAAGATCAGGAACAGAATCACCAGCGGGATCGAGATAATCACGACGGCAGCCATCATCGCCGGCACATTTTCACGGCCGAAGCCGTTTTCACGGATCTCCTGGATCCCGTTGGATACCAGGAAATAATTCGCGTCGTCCGTGATCAGCCTGGGCCAAACGTAGGAGTTCCAGCATTCAATGACCTTCAGGATGATGATCGTGATCACGGTAGGCTTGCAGATGGGGATCATCACCTTCAGCAGATACTTGAGATCCGAGGTGCCGTCCACCTTTGCGGCCTTGTACAGCTCATCCGGTACCAGCTCGAAATTCTCTTTCAGCAGATAAATATAAAAGATGGATGTGACCGACGGCAGGATCAGTCCGGTAAACGTATTCCGGAGTCCCAGATTGGTGATTGTCATATAGTTCGTGATAAT
>CAMOXX010000019.1 GCA_946629475.1 uncultured Blautia sp.
TGCATGTCGGAAACCTGAGGACCGCGCTGTACGCCTACCTGATCGCCAAGCATGAGGGCGGTGATTTTCTTCTCCGCATTGAGGACACCGACCAGGAGCGCTTTATGGAAGGCGCGGTAGACATTATCAACAGGACGATGGAAAAAACAGGCCTTGCTCATGATGAAGGCCCCGACAAGGACGGCGGCTTCGGCCCCTATATCCAGAGTGAGCGCTGCGCGCAGGGTATCTATAAAAAATATGCGCAGCAGCTGATCGACCAGGGCGATGCTTACTGCTGTTTCTGCGGGGAAGAAGAGCTTGCTTCGATGAAGCGCATCGTGGCGGGAAAAGAAATTTCCATCTATGACAAGCGCTGTGCATCCCTCAGCAGGGAGGAAGTGGAGAAAAGGCTCGCGAACGGCGAACCCCATGTCGTCCGTTTCAATATGCCGACCGAAGGCCAGACGACCTTCCACGATGTGATTTACGGCGATATTACCGTCGACAACGCGGAGATGGAGGACCTGATCCTGATCAAGTCCGACGGCTTCCCGACCTACAATTTTGCCAACGTGGTGGACGACCATCTGATGGAAATCACCCATGTAGTGCGCGGAAACGAATATCTCTCCTCAGCGCCGAAGTACAACAGGATCTACGAAGCGTTCGGATGGGAGATCCCGACCTACGTGCACTGCCCGCTGATCACCGACGCGGACCACCAGAAGCTTTCCAAACGCTCCGGCCCCTCCTCATTCGAGGATCTTCTGGAGCAGGGCTTTGTGTCTGAGGCGATCGTGAATTATGTGGCGCTGCTCGGATGGAGCCCCTCGGACAACCGGGAGATCTTTTCGCTTCCGGAGCTGGTGGAGGCATTCGACTATCACCACATGAGCAAATCGCCGGCGGTGTTCGATATCCAGAAGCTCCGCTGGATGAACAGCGAGTACATCAAAGCGATGCCGGATGACGAGTTTTACCGGATCGCCCTCCCGTATATGCAGGAGGTGCTGAAAGGGGACTATGATTTCGCGAAAATCGCGGCGATGGTAAAGACCAGGATCGAAGTATTCCCGGACATCAGGGAGCATATCGATTTCTTTGCGGAAGTACCGGAGTACGATACCTCCATGTACAAGAACAAAAAGTGGAAGACGACCGAGGAGAGCTGTCTCGCGATCCTGAAGGATCTGATCCCGATCCTTACAGCCCAGGAGGACTATGCAAATGATCCCCTGTACGAGATACTGACCGGATACGCTTCCGAAAAAGGAATCAAGAGCGGGTCTGTCATGTGGGCTGTCCGTACAGCGCTTTCCGGGAAACAGACAACTCCGACCGGCGCGACCGGCATCATGGAGATCCTCGGAAAGGAAGAAACCCTGAAGCGGATCGGCGATGCCGTCAGCCTTCTTTCATGACGATAAAAAATGAAACTTAACGCATCTCAGAAAAAAGCAGCAGTTCACCTGTCGGGGCCGATGATGGTCCTGGCAGGCCCCGGTTCGGGGAAAACCTCCGTTATCGTACACAGAACCGAATATCTGATCACTCAGGGGAAGGTACCGCCTTCCCATATTCTTGTTGTGACTTTTTCACGCGCGGCGGCCCGCGAGATGCGCGACCGCTTTCTTCAGCATGTCGGGAAAAAGCAGACAGAGGTCACCTTCGGAACCTTCCACGGGGTGTTTTACGGAATTTTGAAGGCTGCCTACCATCTGGGGCCTGAGAACATCCTGTCGGAGAAGGAAAAGCTTGAGATCCTGCAGAAGATTATCCTGCATCGCAGCCCCGACCAGGCCTCGGAGCACGATTTTTTAGAGGAGATCTCCCGGGAGATCGGCAGCGTCAAAGGGAACAACATCGATATCGGGCACTATTATTCGCAGAGCTGCCCGGACGAGGTGTTCCGCCAGATTTTTTCGGATTACCGGAAGGAGATGAACGCGCGCCGGAAGCTGGATTTCGACGATATGATCCTTTTCTGCTATGAGCTGTTCCGGAAACGGGAGGATATCCTGAAGGCCTGGCAGAACAAATTCCGCTATATTCTGGTGGACGAATTCCAGGACATCAATCAGCTGCAGTACGAGGTGGTGCGGCTCCTTGCCCTGCCGGAAAACAATCTGTTTGTGGTGGGCGACGACGACCAGTCCATCTACCATTTCAGAGGGGCCAGGCCTGAGATCATGCTGAATTTTAAAAAGGACTATCCCGGAGCCGAAACCGTGCTTCTGGATGTCAATTACCGGTGCACGGGGAGCGTGCTGGAGTGCGCCTCCCGCGTGATCCGGAACAACCGGGAACGGTATTCGAAAAAGCTTAAAACCGAGAACCAGGCGGGAAGCCGCGTGCTGAGCCTTTCCTTCGCGGACCCGCCGGAGGAGTACCGGTATCTGATCGATAAAATCCGGAAGCACACATCGGACGGCGGCAGCTATTCCGACATCGCGGTGCTGTTCCGCACCAACCAGGAGGCGGAGGGGCTGATTCAGGCGCTGGCGGGGTATCAGATTCCGTTTGTGATGCGGGAGCAGCTGCCGAGCCTGTTCCGGCACTGGATCTGCCGCGATCTTCTGGCATACCTGCATCTGGCAGCAGGGGAAAAGGACCGGAAATACCTGCTGAATATCATGAACCGCCCAAACCGGTATATATCCAGGGAGGCGGTTTCCGGAGGCAGCGCCACACTCGGCTCTCTTATGGCGTATTACAGCGACAAGGACTGGATGATTGACCGCCTGGTGACCCTGCAGAATCATCTGCGCATTATCGGCCGGCTGAACCCGTTCGCTGCCGTCAATTTTATAAGGAAGACGGTCGGATACGAAGATTACTTGCATGATTACGCTATCTATCGTAAAATCAAACCGGAGGACCTGTTCGACATGCTCGACAGGATCCATGAGAGCACCAAAGGGTGCGAAAGCCTTGCGGCCTGGGAGGCGCATATTTCCGAATACGAGAGGATCCTGGAGGAGCAGCAGAAGCACCAGGAGGAGCTCCCGGACGGCGTTGTGCTTTCTACGCTCCACCGTGTCAAGGGACTGGAGTATAAAAAGGTGTTTATCATCAATGTGAATGAAGGGACGATTCCCTACCGGAAGGCGGTCCTTCCGGCAGCCCTCGAGGAGGAGCGGCGGCTCTTTTACGTGGGCATGACCCGCGCGTCCGAAGATCTGACGCTGTGCTGGGTCGCCAGGGAGCATGACAGGAAGAGGGAACCGTCGCGGTTTTTGACGGAAGCGGCGCTGATGACGCCCTGAAAACGGATGAGGGGGAAACATGGAGGGAATCATTTACTATACAAAAGTGAAGGAGGAGTACCAGGGCAAAAAACTCGATCATATGATCGGGGAAAAGCTGCTGGAGGAGGGACTCCGGAAAGAGTACGGCAGGGAACTGAAGTTCGAGCCAAGGGAAAAAGGGGAGCACGGAAAACCGTTCTTTACATTAGCTCCCGATATCCATTATAATATCAGTCATTCCGGCATTTATGTGGTCTGTATTTTTGCCCCGGAGCCGGTGGGGATCGATATTCAGGAGCACCGCCCGGTCAATTACGAGCTGGTGCTGGAGCGCACCGTTCCCCCGCTTCTGGCCCGGGAGATCCTGGACTCGGACGATATGGACAAGGCGTTTTTTACCCAGTGGGTGCTTCGTGAAGCCTACATCAAATGGACGGGGGAAGGACTGTCGAGGGATCTCCGCACGATCCCGATGGACGATGGAACATATACCCTCCTGGAGCTCGATCCCGGATACAGCTGCGCGGTGTGGAGCCGGAACCCGCTGGAAATACAGCTGAAATATGCCGATATTACTCTATAAACACGCAGGAGGCATGACGCAAAGTGTCAGATTATAAAAAAGAAATCGAAAAAAGAAGAACATTTGCCATTATTTCCCACCCGGACGCAGGCAAGACAACCCTCACGGAAAAGTTTCTCCTGTACGGAGGCGCGATTAACCTCGCAGGCAGTGTAAAGGGAAAGGCGACAGCCCGGCATGCGGTGTCGGACTGGATGGAGATCGAAAAGGAGAGAGGTATTTCGGTGACTTCATCGGTGCTCCAGTTCCACTACGACAACCGATGCATTAATATACTGGATACGCCGGGGCATCAGGACTTTTCGGAGGATACCTACCGTACCCTGATGGCGGCGGACTCCGCCGTCATGGTGATTGACGGATCCAAGGGAGTCGAGGCGCAGACGCGAAAGCTCTTTAAGGTGTGCGTAATGCGCCATATTCCGATTTTCACATTTATCAACAAGCTTGACAGGGACGCGAACGATACCTTTGACCTGCTGGACGAGATCGAGAAGAAGCTCGGAATCGCCACCTGCCCGGTCAACTGGCCGATCGGCTCCGGCAAAAAGTTCCGCGGCGTGTATGACCGCGACACGCGGAATGTGCTGATCTTTTCGGACACGCAGAAGGGCACCAAAGAGGGCGTGATCGAGGAGATCCCGATCGACGATCCCCGCATCGATGAGGTCATGGATCCGGATCAGAAGGACCAGCTGTTTGAGGAAATCGAACTCCTGGACGGGGCCGGAGTTTCGTTCGATCAGGAAAAAGTGTCGGCCGGGGAGCTGACGCCTGTGTTTTTCGGCTCGGCCCTCACAAACTTCGGTGTGGAGACATTCCTGCAGCATTTCCTCAGCATGACCACCTCACCTCTGCCGCGTATGTCGGACGAGGGTGTCATCGATCCGATGGACAGCGTGTTCTCGGCCTTTGTGTTCAAAATCCAGGCCAACATGAACAAGGCGCACCGCGACAGGATCGCCTTTATGCGCATCTGCTCCGGAAAATTCGACGCCCAGGATGAGGTGTACCATGTTCAGGGTGACAAAAAAATGCGCCTGCTTCAGCCGCAGCAGATGATGGCGGAATCGCGCCATGTGGTCGATGAGGCCTATGCCGGCGATATCATCGGCGTGTTCGACCCCGGAATTTTCAGCATCGGGGATACCATCTGTACGCCGGGGAACCGCTTTGCATTTGAGGGCATTCCGACCTTCGCGCCGGAGCACTTTGCCCGCGTGCGCCAGATCGATACCATGAAGCGTAAGCAGTTTGTGAAGGGCATCAACCAGATCGCCCAGGAAGGCGCGATCCAGATCTTCCAGGAGCTGAACAGCGGCCTGGAGGAGATCATTGTCGGGGTGGTCGGTGTTCTGCAGTTTGACGTACTGAAATACCGTCTGGAAAATGAGTATAACGTGGAGATCGGACTGGATATGCTGCCTTACGAGCACATCCGCTGGATCGAGAACAAGGAAGAAGTGAACGTGGAGACGATCACGGGGACCTCCGATATGAAGAAGGTGACAGATCTGAAGGGCAATCCGCTGCTCCTGTTCATCAATGCGTGGAGCGTCGGCATGACTCTGGACCGCAACCCGGGGCTGAAGCTGGCGGAATTCAGCAGGTAGTTGTTTGGCTGCTTACGGATTGATTTCTTCTTTAAAAATATACGGATATTTGATATACTGGTATTTATATAAAGATAAATGTCTGCGGAATCCGTTTTGACGGGATCCCGCGCCGGAGGTGTCATATGGCGGAAAAAAGAATTGTTTATAAAATACAGGATCTGGGAGGAATCGGGGAAGTTCATATCACCGAAGAGGTCGTGACAAAGATCGCCGCGCTGGCCGCGACAGAGGTCGACGGCGTGCGGTCCATGACCGGCGGCATCACGCATGAATCGGTGGAAAAGCTGGGCATCAAGAACCTTGCAAAAGCCGTCAGGATCGAATTTGACGACGATGCGGTGACGGTGGACCTGAATCTGAATATGGAGTATGACAAGAACATCCTTGAAACCAGCAAAGCAGTGCAGGACAAGGTGAAATCGTCCATTGAAAACATGACCGGGCTTACGGTGACGGAGGTCAACATCCACATCGCCGGTGTTGATATGGAAAACACAGAAAAAGGAAAGTAATACAGCTTTCCTTTTCTTATCATTTACGAGGTGGATTATATGCGGCGATCTGAGCTAAGAGAACATATTTTCAAATTGTTGTTTGTGTCGGAATTCAACACGCCCGATGAGATGCCGGAGCAGCTGGCGCTGTACTTTGAGGATCTCGCCCCGCTTTCCCCCGAGGATCAGGAATACATGGAGAATAAGTACCGGAAGGTGCAGGAGCATCTCGAGGAGATCGATGTTCTCCTGAACAGCGTCAGCAAGGGGTGGAAGACAAAGCGTATGAACCGGGTGGACCTGGCGACACTGCGGCTTGCCGTCTATGAGGTCAATTATGACGAGGATGTCCCGACTGGCGTCGCGATCAATGAGGCCGTCGAACTGGCAAAGAGATTCGGCGGGGACGAGTCCGGCTCCTTTGTAAACGGAATTCTCGGCAAGGTGGCTCGGGATGCAGGGGAATAATATCTATACGGTGGCCCAGGTCAACCGTTATGTCCACAACATGTTCTCCCAGGATTTTTTTCTCAAAAGACTCTATGTTAAGGGGGAAGTGTCCAACTGCAAGTACCATACCAGCGGCCACATCTATTTTTCCCTGAAGGACGAGAGCGGCACCATCAGCTGCGTGATGTTTGCGGGCTCCCGGCGGGGCCTGGCGTTCCGCATGAAGGACGGCGACAGGGTCGTGGTGTGCGGGAGCGTCGAGGTGTACGAGCGCGACGGGAGATACCAGCTGTACGCGAAGGAGATCACCCTGGAGGGGGCCGGGCTCCTGTACGAGAGGTATCTGGCCCTGAAGCAGGAGCTGGAGGACATGGGCATGTTCGCCCCCGAATACAAAAAGCCCATCCCGAAGTTTGTCAAACGGCTGGGAGTTGTGACGGCGCCGACCGGCGCCGCCATTCAGGATATCCGGAACGTGTCACTCAGGAGAAGTCCGTACCTGCAGATTATTCTGTATCCTGCCCTGGTTCAGGGCGAGGGGGCAGCGGAAAGTGTTGCCAGGGGAATCCGGATGCTTGACCGGGCAGGTGTGGATGTGATCATCGCCGGCCGCGGCGGCGGATCGATCGAGGACCTCTGGGCTTTCAATGAGGAGATCGTCGCACGTGCGATATTCGAGTGCGATACCCCTGTGATATCGGCGGTTGGCCACGAGACGGATTTTACCATTGCGGACTTTGTGGCGGATTTAAGAGCACCGACGCCTTCCGCGGCGGCGGAAATCGCGGTGCCGGATTTTGCGCAGGTGCTGATGCGTTTCCGCCAGACGGAGGACCGCATGACGCGCGCGATGCAGACACGGACGGGCATGATGCGCGCCGCGCTTTCCCTCTATCAGGAAAAGCTGAAGGCGAGAAGCCCGGAAAGCCGGCTGAGGGAGGACAGACAGTATCTGGCTGATCTGGAAAACCGGATCCGGGGCGGCATGGATGATAAGGTCACCCTGAACCGGCACCGGCTGGTTATAGCGGCTGAGCGTTTTTCGGGCCTGTCGCCCTTAAAACGGCTTCAGAGCGGCTACTCCTATGTGGCTGATCAGGAGGGAAGGGCCGTGACGGGCACGGCGATGGTGCACCCGGGCGATACGGTGACGGTGCATGTGACCGACGGTAAATTTGAGGCATCGGTCATAAGAGTGATGCCGCAGGATCGATCTGCAATGTAAAGGAAACAGACAAATGGCGGAAAAAAAGACCAATGATCAGGAAGAACTGAAGCTTGAGGAAGCTTTTGCGCGGCTCGATGCCATTGCAGAAAAGCTGGAGAACCGCGAAACCTCTTTAGAGGATTCGTTTCAGCTTTATCAGCAGGGGATGGAGCTGCTGAAATACTGCAGCAGCCGTCTTGATACGGTGGAAAAAAAGATACTTCAGATAAATGAGGATGGGACGTTCAGTGAGTTTTCAAGATGAATTATTAAAAAGAACTGAAGAGGCCGAGAGGATCATTAAACAATACCTTCCGGAGGCGGACGGCTTTTGCGAAACACTCCCGGAGGCGATGACCTATGCCATGACGGCGGGCGGAAAGCGGCTCCGTCCGGTGCTGATGAAAGCAGTGTTCGACATGCTCGGCGGAAAAGGCTCTGTGATTGAGCCCTTTATGGCGGGGATCGAGATGATCCACACACATTCCCTGATTCATGACGACCTGCCCGCGATCGACAATGATGATTACCGGAGGAACCGGCTGACGGTGCACAAGGTTTACGGCGAGGCGATGGGGGTGCTGTCGGGCGACGCGCTCTTGAACTATGCCTACGAGACCATGCTGAAGGCGTTTGATCTTACGGACAGGCCGGAACTGGCGGTGCGTTCCCTCCGCCTGATCGCGGAAAAGACCGGGATGCACGGCATGCTCGGCGGGCAGAGCGTGGACGTTCAGAATGACGGCCGCATTAAGAGCCCGGAGATGCTTGACTATATTTACAGGAAGAAAACTTCCGCTCTTCTGGAAGCCTCCATGGAGGTCGGTGCAGTCCTGGCAGGCGCCGGCGACGAACTGATCAAAGAAATTGGCAGAGCTGCGGGAAAAGTCGGCATGGCCTTCCAGATCCAGGATGATATTCTGGATGTGGAGGGGGATGAGAAGGTGCTCGGCAAACCGGTGCACAGTGATGAGAAGAATCATAAGTTCACCTATGTCACCCTCCAGGGTATCCAGGGGGCAAAAAACGAGGCGCTGAGATTCTCGAAGGAAGCATCCGCGATCATGGCTTCCATGGGGCAGGGCAGTTTTGTAGAATCCCTGATCCTGTATCTCACGACTCGAGAAAAATGAAAGAAGGGCAGTTTATGATCCTTGAAAAGATTAACGCCCCGAATGATATCAAAAAGATTCCGCTTTCGGAATTTCCACTGCTTGCGGAGGAAATCCGGAGCTTTCTGATCCGTTCGGTATCGGTGACCGGCGGACATCTGGCTTCCAACCTGGGAGCGGTAGAGCTGACCATGGCTCTGCACAACGTACTGACATTTCCGGAGGACAAGCTGATCTGGGACGTCGGACACCAGTCCTACACACATAAGATCCTGACCGGACGGCGGGAGGAGTTTGCCCATCTTCGGTGCGCAGGCGGCATCAGCGGCTTTCCAAAGCGCTGTGAGAGCAGCTGCGACGCGTTTGACACCGGGCACAGCTCCACATCCATCTCGGCGGGGCTGGGATATGTCAGGGCGAGGGATCTCAACAAGCAGTCGTACCGTGTTGTGTCGGTCATTGGAGACGGGGCGCTGACAGGCGGTATGGCATATGAAGCGATGAACAATGCGGCGCTTCTGGAGACCAACTTCATCATCGTGCTGAATGACAACGACATGTCGATCTCACGGAACGTCGGGGGCATGTCGTCGTATCTCGGGGTCCTGCGTACCGCAAAAGTGTATACCGGGATGAAGATGAGTGTCACAAAGGCACTGAACAAGGTCCCCTATGCCGGCGAAAAAATGGTGGAATCCGTCCGGAGAACCAAAAGCAGCATCAAGCAGCTGTTTATCCCGGGCATGCTTTTTGAGAACATGGGGATCACCTACCTGGGGCCGGTGGACGGACATAATATGCGGCAGATGATGCGGGCTTTCAACGAGGCAAAAAAAGTGCCCGGCCCGGTGATGGTGCATGTCCTGACCGAAAAAGGACACGGGTATGAGCCTGCACGGCTCCATCCTGAGCGCTTTCACGGGACAGGCCCGTTTAATATACTGACAGGGGAAGAAACGGACAAAAAAACACGCCGGCAGTATACGGATGTACTGTCCGAAGCGGTGGTTTCGCTCGGGCGGAGAAATAAAAAGGTTTGCGCGATTACAGCCGCGATGCCCGAAGGAACCGGCCTTTCGCGGTTCGCGAAGGAATTCCCCGACAGATTTTTCGATGTGGGGATCGCGGAGGAGCACGCGGTGACATTTGCGGCAGGAATGGCGCTCGGCGGGATGCTGCCGGTTGTATGCGTCTATTCCTCCTTTATGCAGCGGGCGGTCGACCAGATCCTGCATGATGTGTGCATGCAGAAGCTGCATGTCATTTTCGTCCTGGACCGGGCCGGAATTGTGGGCGCGGACGGCGAAACGCATCACGGATGCTTTGATATTGTCTACCTTACTATGATGCCGAACATGACGGTGATGGCCCCCTCGAGCGGGCAGGAGATGCGCGAAATGCTTTCCCTCGCGGCAGAACATGAAGGGCCGTGCGCGATCCGCTATCCGAAAGGACCGGCCTTTGACCGGGAATCCGGGACTCCCGTCGAATACGGGAAGGCCGAGGTGATCGAGGAGGGGCAGGATGTCGCGGTTATTGCCCTCGGGAGCCGCGTTAAGGTATGCATCGACGCGCTGGAGCATCTGCATGCGGAAGGAATTCACCCGACCCTCGTCAATGCCCGCTTCGCGAAGCCGATGGATACCGGGCTTCTGGAGTCCCTGGCAAAAACCCACCGGGCTTTTGTCACGGTCGAGGAAGGCGTCGTGACGGGCGGATTCGGCGAACAGGTATGTCAGCTTGTACAGTCCTCCGGATGCGGAGTACGGGTGGAAACCCTCGGGATTCCCGACCGGTTCATCACCCACGGAAAGGCGGAGCCGCTTCTTCAGGAATGCCATCTCTCCGCGGAGGATGTGGCGGACGCGGTGAAGCGTGTACTTCCGCAAAAGGATCAGGAGAATCAATGAAGAAGAGACTGGATGTAATGATAACGGAGCGGGGCCTTTTTGAATCCCGCGAGAAGGCCAGGGCAGCTATCATGGCGGGAACGGTCTATGTGGACGGCCAGAAGGAGGACAAGCCGGGCTCCATGTTCCGCGACGAGGCTGAAATCGAAGTACGCGGGAATGTTCTTCCGTTTGTCAGCCGCGGCGGGCTGAAGCTCGCGAAGGCGATGAAGGAGTTCGGCCTGACGCTTGACGGATGCGTCTGCATGGATATCGGGGCGTCAACCGGAGGCTTTACGGACTGCATGCTGCAGAACGGCGCGTCAAAGGTTTACGCCGTGGATGTGGGATACGGGCAGCTCGCCTGGGTGCTCCGGTCCGACCCGAGGGTCGTGTGCATGGAGCGCACGAACATCCGCTATGTCAAGCCGGAGGATATCGGAGAGCCGCTGGACTTTGCTTCGGTGGATGTTTCCTTCATCTCCCTCACAAAGGTGCTTCCTCCCGCGAGGATGCTGCTGAAGGAGAACGCGCGGATGGTGTGCCTGATCAAGCCCCAGTTTGAAGCGGGGAGAGAGAAGGTCGGCAAAAAAGGCGTTGTGCGGGACCCTGCGGTGCACCGTGAGGTGATCGAACGGATCACCGGATTTGCGGTCCAAAACGGGTTTACGCTTCTGGGCCTTACCTTTTCACCGGTAAAAGGACCGGAGGGAAATATTGAATACCTGATGTATATCCAGAAGAATGAAGGCGAGGTGCCTCCTGCCGGGGAAAGTCCGGAGGTGATTCCGGAGGAGCTGCAGAACGGCACATCAGCAATGCCCGGAATTACGATCGATATTCCCGGCATTGTCGATGCAGCGCACAGTACCCTGGACAAATGAAAAAAGAATGCAGCCTGGTAAATACAGAATGAAAAAATTTTGCATCATAACGAATACAACCAAAGATAAAGACCTGACACTGACCCGGGGAATTTCGGACCTCCTGACATCCAAGGGGTGCCGGTGCACCGTGTGGCAGGCCGGGCGGAGCCTGAACGGCCGGTACCGCTATACTGACCCGGAGGCAATACCGGGCGATACGGAGTGCATCCTGGTCCTGGGGGGAGACGGAACCCTGCTTCAGGCGGCCCGCGATCTGGTGCGCCTCGATGTGCCGCTCCTGGGCGTGAACATGGGAAACCTCGGCTTTCTTGCCGAGGTGGCGCGTGACAATGTATCGGCATCCCTTGACAGACTGATCGAGGGTAATTATGAGATCGAGGAGCGGATGATGCTTTCCGGCACCGTTTACCGCGGAAACGATGTCATCGGGGAGGATATTGCCCTGAACGACGTCGTGATCTCCCGCGATGGCCACCTGAGGGTGGTCCGGTTCAACAATTACGTAAATGAGGTGTACCTGAATTCCTACAGCGCCGACGGAATCATCATTTCCACGCCCACAGGATCAACCGGATACAGCCTGTCGGCGGGCGGGCCGGTTGTTTCGCCGAGCGCCTCCATGATAATCATGACGCCGGTGGCGCCGCACACCATGAATACGCGGAGCGTGATTTTTTCGCCGGAGGATGTCATTACGGTGGAAATCGGCAAGGGACGCCGGAGCGATACGGAAAATACAATTGCCTCATTTGACGGGGATACCGAGGTTCCGATGATCACCGGCGACAGAATCGTGATACGCCGGGCAAAGGACCGTACAAGGATCCTGAAGCTCAACCATCTGAGCTTTGTTGAAGTTCTGAGGCAGAAAATGGAGAATACCTGATGAAATCCGCAAGGCAGGATAAAATAGTCGAACTGATTCGAAGATACAATATTGACACGCAGGAGGAGCTGGCAGCACGCCTCAAGGATGCCGGCTTCCAGGTGACGCAGGCGACGGTGTCCAGGGATATCCGCGCGCTGAAAATCACCAAGATGACAGGCACGGACGGCCGGACTCACTATGCAATCCTAGAGGATGCAAGAGACAGCTCGGGCAGCAGGTACCGGAGTGTCCTCAGTGATGCCGCCCTGACCGTTGAAAATGCCCAGAACCTGGTGGTGATCCGTACGTCACCCGGGATGGCGATGGCTGTCGCCGCCGCTCTGGACGCGTTCCGCTGGCCGGAGATCCTCGGCAGCATCGCGGGGGACGACACGATCATGTGCGCCGTCCACTCGGATGCCGAAGCGGCGGAAGTGAAGGACCGGCTGACTGCGATGATCCGGTAACAGCCGGATGACGGCAATGTTTCGTTGACAGGAGGATTACAAAAGATGCTTTTAAACCTGCATGTAAAAAACCTTGCCCTGATTGAGGAGGCGGATGTCGAATTCGGGCCCGGGCTGAACATTCTCACCGGTGAAACCGGTGCGGGAAAATCGATTCTGCTCGGGTCCATCCAGCTGATCCTCGGCGGAAAGCCATCCAGAGAAATGATCAGGCAGAACAGCAGCAGCGCGCTGGTGGAGCTTCTGTTTCAGGTGGACGATCCGGAAACAGAGTCGGAGCTCAGCGAAATGGGGATACAAACCGAAGAAGGGCAGGTGCTCCTGACCAGGAAGATCACGGAGGGCAGGAGCGTCTGCAGGATCAATGGAGAGACAGGCACGGTGAGCCTTATGAAGGCTGCTGCTGCGTGTCTTCTTGATATTCATGGACAGCATGAGCATCAGTCCCTTTTGTACCCGGCAAAGCAGCTGGAGATTCTGGATGCCTTCGGCGGTTCAGAGATTGCGGAGGCTTCCCGGAAAACCATGAAAGCGCATCAGGAGTACAGCAAAGCGCGAAAGCTTTTGTCCTCCCTCGACATGGATGAGGAGGCCCGGAAGCGGGAGATGGCTTTTCTGGAATTTGAGGTGAATGAGATCGAGGCGGCGGCTCTGCAGCCGGGCGAGGACGAGGAGCTGGAAAAGCTGTACCGGAAGCTCACAAACAGCCGCAGGATCTCAGAAACGATCTACAGTGTGCATGAGGCGACCGGCGGGGACCGCATGGCGGCCGACCTGATCGGGAACGCTTCGTCGGAGCTTTCACGCCTGGTGGAATATGATGAGGAGCTTTCGGGAATGCGTGATACCCTGGCGGATATTGAAGCCCTGCTGGAGGATTTTAACCGGGAGATTTCATCGTACATGGACTCCCTGGTTTTTGATGAGGAGACCTTCCACGAGACGGAGGAACGGCTGAACCTGATCAATGACATGAAATCCCGCTATGGAAGGTCGGTCGAAGAGATCTTTGCGTACCGTGACAGGCAGGCCGAAAAGCTTTCGGAACTGCAGAACTATGAGGAGAACCTGAAAAAGGCGTCCGCGGATATGGAGGCGGCAAAGAAAAATCTTCAAAAGGAAAGCCTGGCCCTCTCAAAGCTCCGGAAAAAGTACGCGGCTTCGCTGGAGCAGGAGATTATCCGGGGACTTAAGGAGCTGAATTTTCTGGATGTGCGCTTCGAAATCCGGTTTACGGAAAAGGAATGCGCATCCGACGGGATGGACAACATCGAGTATCAGATTGCGACGAACCCCGGCGAGAGCCTTCTTCCTCTCGGCCGGATTGTCTCGGGGGGCGAGCTTTCGAGAATTATGCTGGCGATCAAGACCATCCTGGCCGACAGGGACAGGATCGGCACACTGATCTTTGATGAGATCGACACAGGAATCAGCGGAAGAACAGCCCAGATGGTGGCACTGAAGATGGCCGAAATCGGAAGGCACCGGCAGGTGATCTGCATCACCCATCTGCCGCAGATCGCAGCGATGGCAGACCGCCATTTTGGGATCGAAAAGCACGGAGATGAGATTTCGGGGACCGCGACCGAGATCCATGAGCTTGATGAGGAGCAGTCTGTGAATGAGCTGGCGAGGCTTCTGGGCGGGGTGTCGATCACCGAGGCGGTGCTGCAGAACGCCCGGGAGATGAAAAGCCTGGCGGGAAAGGAAAAGTGTAAAGAAAAGTAACTGTTCTGCAGGCATCCATGAGGAAAGCCGAACAGTTATCAAAATACCATCGTATTTGAATATTTGAAAATATAGTCGATTATTGTCGAATAAACACGATGAAAAGTCAAAATAGTCTGTAAAATATATTGAAATGCGACAATGGACTTGATTATAATGAACCCGACAATTAGGAAGGGAGATTTCATTATGGACAAGATCAATGTCGCAATTGCTGATGACAGCATTGAAGCGGATGAGATCCTGAGCCGGATGGTATTAGAGGACGATTCCCTCCGGCTTGTCGGAAAAGCCCATACTGAACAGGAATTTATGCAGCTTTTGCGCGAAAAAAGTCTGGATATTGTCATTTTTGACACTGTCGTGCCGAAGCTGCGGCGAACGAACCGAAGAATATCTGTAACAAACTCTGCAGGACGAAATACTGTAAAATACAAAATTCAGGAAAACGGACTGAAGCTCCGGGAGACCGATACAGCGGGGCTTGAGGTGAAGGTAACGGAACTCTTTCGTGAACTGGGAATACCGGCCCATATCCGGGGATACCATTACCTGAGGGACAGTATTATTCTGTCGGTAAATGACCGGGAAATGCTCGGGTCTGTGACGAAGCTCCTGTATCCCGAAGTTGCCCGGAAATACGCCACCACCCCTTCGAGAGTCGAACGAGCTATTCGGCATGCGATTGAGCTCTCATGGATGCGGGGACAGAAGGAAAAGCTGAACGAAATATTCAGCTTTACCATGGAAAAAGGAAAAGGAAAACCGACGAATTCGGAATTCATTGCACTTATTTCTGACAAAGTGCGGCTGGAATGGATGAATAATCGTTGAAAAAATGGTAAAGAACTGAAAAGATACACAAAAATATCCTTTTCATATTGCATGTTTCCGTGTATAATAGACATATGACGATAGACTAAGGAGGGCAAATTTATGAAGAACATTTTATATGCCACTTCGGAGGCTGTTCCCTTTATTAAAACCGGAGGCCTCGCCGATGTTGCCGGCGCACTTCCTAAATGCTTTGATAAACGTTACTTTGATATCCGGGTGATTCTTCCGAAATATGCATGTATGAAACAGGAATGGAAGGACAGAATGGAATATGTCACCCATTTCTACATGGATATCGGGTATAAAAACTGCTATGTCGGCGTGATGCACATTGAATATGAGGGGATTCATTTTTACTTCATCGACAATGAGTACTATTTCAGCGGCCCGACACCGTACGACAGCGCGCCGTGGGATCTTGAACGCTTTGCGTACTTCTCAAAAGCCGTCCTGTCCGTACTCCCGGTAATCGGATTCCGCCCGGACATCATCCACTGCCACGACTGGCAGACGGGCCTTGTACCGGTATACCTTCATGATTCCTTCCAGCAGAATGAGTTCTTCTGGAACATCAAAACGATCATGACCATCCACAACCTCAAATTCCAGGGCGTGTATGATGTAAGGACGGTGCAGGAGCTCACAGGACTCTCCGATTACTACTTCGCGCCGGACAAGCTGGAGGCCTATAAGGACGGAAACTTCCTGAAGGGCGGCATCGTCTTTGCCGACGCTGTCACAACCGTCAGCAGCACCTACGCCGAGGAGATCAAAACACCGTTCTACGGCGAGAGGCTCGACGGACTTCTGAACGCCAGGTCCAACAGCCTGCGCGGAATCGTAAACGGAATCGACTATGATGTGTTCAATCCGGAGACGGATGAATATCTGCCGTTCAAGTACAACGCGACGACCTTCCGCAAGGAAAAGGTGAAGAACAAGGTACAGCTCCAGAGGGATCTGGGCCTCACCGAGGACCCGGATGTCATGATGATCGGCGTGGTATCGAGGCTTACCGACCAGAAGGGGTTCGACCTGATCGCCTATGTGATGGACGAGCTCTGTCAGGACGCGGTGCAGCTCGTGGTTCTCGGCACCGGCGAGGAGCGCTACGAAAATATGTTCCGTCACTTCGACTGGAAATACCACGGAAAGGTTTCCGCGCAGATCTACTATGACGACGCTCTGTCCCACAAGATCTACGGCTCCTGCGACGCATTCCTGATGCCGTCCCTGTTCGAGCCGTGCGGCCTGTCACAGCTCATGAGCCTCCGTTACGGAACACTTCCGATCGTCCGCGAGACGGGCGGCCTCAAGGATACCGTGGAGCCCTACAATGAGTATGAGGACACCGGCACAGGATTCAGCTTCCGCAACTACAACGCGCATGAGATGCTCGGCGTGATCCGCCTTGCGGAGCATGTGTTCTACGACAAAAAGCGCGAGTGGAACAAGATCGTTGACCGCGCTATGGCTAAGGATTTCTCATGGAATAATTCTGCAAAGCAGTACGAAGAAATGTATAACTGGCTGCTCGGCGAATAAAGCCGGCTGCGCAGTCATTCTGACCAGGAGAAACACGGGCAGTCCCGGAGCGGGGCTGCCCGTCACTGTGTAAAATACGAAAGGAGTATTCATTTGGCAGCATCAGATAATAACGCAACGTTAAACGACAGACAGAAGGCCCTCGACGCCGCGCTCGCCCAGATCGAAAAGCAGTTCGGCAAGGGCTCCGTGATGAAGCTCGGCGACCAGAATTCCCATATGCAGGTTGAGGCTGTTCCCACAGGATCGCTGAGCCTCGATATCGCCCTGGGTGTCGGCGGAGTGCCGAAGGGGCGTATCATTGAGATTTACGGACCGGAATCCAGCGGTAAAACCACCGTCGCCCTCCATATGGTGGCGGAGGTGCAGAAGAGGGGCGGCATTGCCGGATTCATCGACGCGGAGCATGCCCTTGACCCGGTTTACGCAAAGAACATCGGCGTCGATATCGACAATCTTTACATCTCACAGCCCGACAACGGAGAGCAGGCCCTCGAAATCACCGAGACGATGGTGCGCTCCGGCGCGGTGGACATCGTGATCGTGGACTCCGTGGCCGCCCTCGTTCCGAAGGCTGAGATTGAAGGAGATATGGGCGACAGCCATGTGGGCCTTCAGGCCCGGCTGATGTCGCAGGCGCTCCGCAAGCTGACCGCGGTGATCAGCAAATCCAACTGCGTGGTCATTTTCATCAACCAGCTGCGTGAGAAGGTCGGTGTCATGTTCGGCAATCCCGAGACGACCACAGGCGGCCGCGCGCTGAAATTCTACTCCTCGATCCGGCTTGATGTGCGCCGTGTGGAAACCCTGAAGCAGGGCGGCGAGATGATCGGAAACCACACCCGCATCAAGGTGGTGAAAAACAAGGTGGCCCCGCCGTTCCGTCAGGCGGAGTTCGACATTATGTTCGGAACCGGTATCTCAAAGGAAGGCGATATCCTGGATCTCGCGGCGGACTGTGACGTCGTCAACAAGAGCGGCGCCTGGTACGCTTACAACGGCAATAAGATCGGCCAGGGGCGTGAAAATACTAAAATCTACCTGAAGGAGCATCCCGAAGTATGCGACGAGATCGAGCATAAGGTACGTGTGCACTACGGACTGGAGGCGGCTCCGGAGGAAGCCGCGCAGGAGGCAGCAGATCCGGCGCTGCCGCAAGAGGAATGAGCCGGATGAAAAAGAAAGGCCTTTATCATGACTGACGCGGAAGAAATCAAAAACTGCCGCCGCAGCGCGATGCAGCTTCTGGAATACAAGAGCCGTACCGAAAAGGAACTTCTGCAGAAGCTGCGCCTGAAGGGCTTTTCGGAGGAGGCGGCCGATGACGCGCTCTCTTACGTCAAATCCTTCGGCTACGTGAACGATTCCCGCTTTGCCGAGGTGTACATTCTGAACCGGCAGGAGGGCAAAAGCCGGCAGAAGATTCTGCAGGAGCTGATGCAGAAGGGGATTGACCGGCGCACAGCGGAGGAAGCGTGGCAGGAGATATCCGGCGAAACGCGGGACGAAAAGGAGATTCTGCGGCCGCAGATGGAGAAGAAGCTGGCTTCGCTTTCCTGCGTGGACGACAAGGCGCGGAGACGACTCTACGGGTGGTTTGCCAGAAGGGGTTTTTCCCACGAGGATATCATGGCAGTCATGAATGAACTTTATTCACAAATCCCTTGACATAAAATAGAAAAACGGCTAAACTTGTAGTGTTGTATTTTTCATTGTACAATGAAAACTAAATAAGGAGGTGCTCCTGTGACAGGCACAACAATTATTGTTGCAATTGTCGCTGTGGCAGTCGCGCTGCTCATCGCAGTTCCCCTCTCTTGCAGAATTGCCGTGGACAAAAAAGTCAAGGCGGATTCCGAGACTATCGGTACGGCAGAGGACAAAGCAAGAAGCATTATAGATGATGCTATCAAGTCGGCAGAAGCTAAAAAACGCGAAGCTTTACTGGAAGTGAAAGAGGAATCTCTCCGCACCAAGAACGAATTGGAAAAGGAGACAAAGGAACGCAGAAACGAGCTGCAGAAGTATGAGAAACGGGTTCTGGCAAAAGAGGAATCCGTGGACAAAAAGGCGGATGCAGTTGAAAAACGTGAAGCAGACTGCGCTTCCCGCATTGCGGAATTGCAGAAGAAGGAAAAATGGGTTGAAGAACTCGAACTGAAGGGAGTACAGGAACTGGAACGTGTTTCCGGTCTTACCTCCGAACAGGCAAAACAAGAGTTACTCAAATCTGTAGAGGACGATGTCAAGGTTGACATGGCAAAACTCTACAAGGAACTGGAAGCCAATGCCAGGGAAGAAGCTGCCAAAAAGGCAAAAGAGTACGTGGTAGGTGCAATCCAGAAATGTGCAGTCGATCATGTGTCCGAAGCTGCCATATCGGTGGTACAGCTTCCGGGTGATGAGATGAAAGGCCGCATCATCGGCCGCGAAGGGCGGAATATTCGTACTCTCGAAACATTGACAGGTGTTGACCTGATCATTGATGATACGCCCGAAGCAGTCGTGCTTTCCGCGTTCGACCCGGTGCGCCGCGAGGTTGCAAGGGTCGCCCTGGAAAAACTGATCGTGGACGGACGTATTCATCCGGCCCGCATCGAAGAGATGGTGGAAAAGGCACAGAAGGAAGTCGAAGCACAGATCCGCGAGGAAGGCGAGAACGCGGCGATGGATGTCGGTGTGCATGGCATTCATCCCGAGCTGATCAAGCTTCTCGGCAGGATGAAATTCCGTTCAAGCTACGGGCAGAACGCTCTGAAGCACTCCATCGAAGTTGCCCAGCTTTCCGGGCTGCTGGCAGGAGAAATCGGAGTCGATGTCAGGCTTGCGAAACGCGCCGGACTGCTTCATGATATCGGCAAATCGATTGATCATGAGGTGGAAGGGTCTCATATCCAGATCGGTGTTGATTTATGCCGAAAATACAAAGAATCCGCAATTGTCATCAATGCAGTGGCAGCGCATCATGGGGACTGCGAGCCGGAGTCACTGGTGGCATGTATTGTGCAGGCGGCTGATGCCATTTCGGCGGCACGCCCCGGCGCAAGGAGGGAAACTCTTGAGACTTATACCAACAGGCTCAAACAGCTGGAGGATATCACAAATTCCTTCAAAGGTGTGGATAAGTCATTTGCCATTCAGGCAGGCAGGGAAGTTCGCGTAATGGTGGTACCGGAACAGATAAGCGATGCTGACATGGTGATTCTCGCAAGGGATATCGCCAAACAGATCGAGGCGGAGCTCGAGTATCCGGGTCAGATCAAGGTAAATGTGATCCGGGAGAGCCGCGTAACCGATTATGCGAAGTAATGATTACAGATCCTAAATGTAAAACAGGCATGTTCAAAGCGAACCTGCCTGTTTTTTACATAATAATTACAAATAATAAAATTATGTTAAAAATAATTCTAAATTGTTTTTTACAATATGTTGTGCCCGGTTGCGGATAAGCAGCCGATAAATTGCGTTTTGCCCCCGAAACCCCGCTGTTTATGCGGCTTCTGGTAAAAAATCCCTATTGATTTTATGTAAAAGCCCTGATATAATAAATACGTAATATATAAAGGGAATATTACAAAAAGATTACATAAAAGGGAAAAGCAGGTAGGGATTATGGAAAGAGAAATCAGGGAGTTTATCGCATTTTTGCACAACACAAAAAGAACGTCTTACAACACGGAGGTTTCCTATCAGCGCGACCTGAAAAAAGTTTCGGCTTTTTTAAAGGAAAGGGGCATCGAAGATTTTTCGGGAGCGTCTGCGAATGACCTGAAAGAGTATTTGCGGTATATGGAGGACGAGAACTTTGCTTCTTCCACCATTTCGAGGAACATTGCGTCTCTCCGCGCCCTGTATCACTTCTTATATAAAGAAGGCAGAATCGAGAAGGATCCCTCCGAAGGGCTGCATGCCCCGAAGGTGGAGAAGAAGACGCCGGAAATCCTCAGCATTCAGGAGGTGGCCGTTCTTCTGGAAAAGCCGGATAAAAGCACCCCGAAGGGGCTGAGGGACGCGGCCATGCTTGAGCTTCTGTACGCGACAGGCATGCGTGTCAGTGAGCTGATTCATCTGGAGCTGGACAATGTGAACCTGCGTCTTTCGTATGTAACATGCCACGAAGGCACCAGGGAGAGAGTTATCCCGATCGGACATGTGAGCCGTGACATTCTGGAACGGTACCTGAAGGAGAGCCGCCCTGTTTTTGTGCAGAATAACGATGAGAAAAAGCTTTTTACCAACTGCTCAGGCACACCGATCAGCCGTCAGGGCTTCTGGAAGCTGCTGAAGGGCTATGCCGAGGAGGCGGGCATCCGCAGGGATATTACACCCCACACGCTCCGCCATTCCTTTGCAGTGCATATGCTCCAGAACGGGGCCGATGTGCGCAGTGTGCAGGAAATGCTGGGACACTCGGACATCTCCACTACACAGATTTATCTGAGCATGAATATGGTGAGGATGAGGGATGTATATATGAATGCTCATCCGAGGAGCTGAATATAAGATAATGATTACAACGCCAAAAGTTCTGAAGCCACGTAAGCAGCTTTTGGCGGCTTAATCACAGGAAGGATTATTGCATGAGCTTCGAATTCATTAAGAAACTGCCAAGCCCGGAGGAAATCCGGAGTAAGTATCCTGTTGACCGGATGATTATTGAACTGAAAAAAGAGAGGGATGAAGAGCTCCGCCGGATTTTTATGGGTGAGGACGACCGTTTTATTGCGATTATCGGGCCATGTTCTGCCGACAATGAGGATGCAGTCTGCGATTACCTGATGAGGCTGCGAAAAGTACAGGACAAGATCAGCGACAAGGTGTTCATTGTCCCGCGGGTTTACACCAACAAACCGCGCACAACCGGCGAAGGCTACAAGGGCATGATGCACCAGCCGGATCCGGAAAAGAACCCGGACCTGCTTGCAGGCCTGATCGCGATCAGGAAGATGCACATCAGGGCCATCCGCGAGAGCGGCTTCACCTGCGCGGACGAGATGCTTTACCCGGAAAATTACCGGTACCTTTCGGATCTTCTTTCGTATGTGGCAGTAGGCGCGCGCTCGGTGGAGGATCAGCAGCACCGGCTGACCGTCAGCGGCATGGATGTTCCCGCAGGCATGAAGAACCCGACCAGCGGGGATCTGACCGTGATGCTGAACTCGGTCGTCGCGGCACAGGGAGGGCATCGGTTCGTCTACCGGAGCTGGGAGGTCGAAACCAGCGGAAATCCGATGGCGCATACAATCCTTCGCGGGGCCGTGAACAAGCACGGCGAAGCAATTCCGAACTATCATTACGAGGATCTGCTGCTCCTGAAGGAAAAATACGAGGAGTACGAAGAGAAAAAGCATCTGAAGAACCCGGCCTGCATCGTGGACACGAATCACTCCAACTCGAACAAGAAGTATGAGCAGCAGGTGAGGATCGCGAGGGAGATTCTGCACAGCCGCAGCCTGGATAAGGATATCCGGAGGCTTGTGAAGGGCCTTATGATTGAGAGCTATATAGAGCCGGGCTGCCAGAAGATCGGAACTGAGCATGTGTACGGAAAATCCATCACCGACCCGTGCCTGGGGTGGGAGGAATCCGAGAAGCTGCTGTATACAATAGCTGAGATGTGCTGAGAAGATATCTCAGACTCTGTTACCGAACCTGCGTTCGCGGTTTTAATTGCGGGGCGGGGCACTCAGAGTTATACGGGACAGGTTCCCTGACTTATTTTGAGAAAAATGAGTCAGGGAACCTGCCCTTTTTTTGACGCCGCCTGAAGTGACAACAGAGAAGGACGTAAGGAGGAGCATCGGTTGCGAGGTTTACGTCCATTTGGGGCGATAACGCAGCCGTACGGACGTAAAGATAAGCATCTGTCGCGATCTTTACGTC
>CAMOXX010000020.1 GCA_946629475.1 uncultured Blautia sp.
TCCCGACCAGCTCAACGGATGATCCGAGCCTGGAGGTTATTACTTACGATCCTGTGGTAGAGCTCGGGGAAGAAGCGGCCGACAGCCAGGAAAAATCCGGGGATCCCGGCAGCGAGTTTGGAATTCCGGAGGCTTCCGAGACGGTGTTCTATTCCGACGGTACGGAAAATGCTTCTCCGGAGGCAGAACCGCAGGGAACCGAAGAGGTACCTGCAGCGGAGCCGGAAGCAGCGGAAAATGCAGAGGACCCGTTCTTTGACAATACTGCTGATGAGCAGAATTCCGCAGAAAATACCGGGGAGCAGACATACACAGAGCCTGTTGACGGACAGACCGCGGACGACGGCTGGGATACCTACGGCGAGGATACAGAAGAGCAGCTCCCGCAGGAAGAAGCATCTGAAGCGGAAGGGTCTGAAGAGGCCGGCGCATCCCAGGAGCCTTCGGCTGAGGCGGCAAAGCAGGAGCTGATTCAGAAGCTCAGCGAGCAGGCGAAATCCGAGTACAACGAAGCAGAGGCGTTCTGCGCTGCAGAGTTTGAGGGTGACTTCACTGTGGTGAGCAGCGTGCTCGAGCCCGGCTATGTGCCTTCCTGCACACTTGACGACAAAGCGCTTGCACAGAGGCTTTCCGATGCGGTCAGCGGCAGATATCTGGAGATCCTCGCGAACGGAACAGCATCCTTTGTTCCGGACGGAACTGAAAAATATATGAGCACCGAACTCAACATGATCGTCAGCTATCTGAACAAGCTGTTCGGAGCAGCCGACAGCACATCACAGGAAGGCGCTCTGGTGAACAGTCTCACTGCGGAAGAAAAATCACTTCTCCTCGGCGACTGCGTCAGCTTTTTCGAAAAGCTGTATGGAGAGTCCGCTGCCGCAGTGCCGGCTGAGAATCCGGCTGAGCAGAATCCTGAGGAACAGATTCCGGAGGGAGCAGCCCAGACACAGGAAGCAGTTCCGTACGAAGAGCAGGAGTATGAGGGCTACGGAGAGGAGTCTTATACAGAGGAAGGCTACTACGGCGAGGAATCTTACGGGGATGAATACTACGGCGAAGAGGAGTACGGCATTCCTGAAGGTACCGATGAATACTATTGATAATGCAGACGTAACTGTTCAGAACATGGCGCAGGCCCGCTGCGGGAAAGGGGAAGCATCTGATCTATGAGTCCTGCTGTTGTTACCCTGAAAAAGGGAGAAGGAAGATTTCTGAAATCCGGAGGAATGTGGATATTCGACAATGAGATTGCCACAGTGATGGGATCCTTTCGGGAAGGGGATATTGTCTATGTGAGGGACTTTGACGGCTATCCTCTCGGGCAGGGATTCATCAACACGGCTTCCCGGATCACGGTCCGGATGCTTACAAGGGATGAACACAGGAAAATCGACAGTGCCTTTTTCAGAAAACGGGTACAGGATGCGTGGGAGTACCGCAAGCAGACGGTTGACACCGGCAGCTGCAGGGTGATATTCGGGGAGGCTGACTACCTCCCCGGCCTTGTTGTCGACAAGTATTCAGATGTCCTTGTGGTTCAGTCTCTCGCACTGGGTACCGAGCGCTTTAAGGAAGAGGCGGTGAATCACCTGAAGCAGATCCTCCTGGAAGAAGGAACCCCGGTCAGGGGTGTATATGAACGGAGCGACGCAAAAGTGAGAGCCCAGGAAGGCATGGAGCTGTACAAGGGGTTTATCGGCGATGAATTCCCTACGGTCGTTGAGATCTGTGAGAACGGTGTCAGATACGGGGTAGATGTGAAGGAAGGGCAGAAGACGGGCTTTTTCCTGGACCAGAAGTATAACCGGCAGGCTGTCCGGAAAATCTGTGCCGGAAAGAAAGTGCTGGACTGCTTCACCCACACGGGGTCGTTCGCGCTGAATGCCGCAGCAGCAGGCGCGGAGCATGTGCTTGCAGTCGATGCCTCCGAAACCGCGGTTCATCAGGCGCGGGAAAACGCGGCTATGAATTCTCTGGAATCCCGGGTGGATTTTGTGTGCCGTGATGTGTTTGAGCTCCTTCCGGAGCTCGAAGAAAAGGGGGAATCCTTTGATGTGGTGATCCTGGATCCTCCTGCCTTTACGAAATCGCGCAGCTCTGTGAAAAATGCCCTGAAGGGGTACCGCGAGATCAATTACCGGGCAATGAAGCTGATCCGGGACGGCGGCTTTCTGGCCACCTGCTCGTGCTCTCACTTTATGACAGAGGAGCTGTTGGAAAAGGCGATCGCCCAGGCCGCGGCAGGGGCGCATAAAAGGCTGCGCCAGGTGGAAAAGCGAACCCAGTCCCCGGATCACCCCGTTCTTTGGGGAGCAGGGGAATCCTATTATCTAAAATTTTATATTTTCCAGGTGACGGATGAAATGTAACTGGAGGATGGAGCATTCAGACCCGCATACTGCGGTGTCTGGATGCTTTTGTGATTTACACGGCCGTAAGGGAATTGACTCTGCTCTGCTATGCTTGCATAAGCAGAGCAGAGTCAATTCCCTTACGGCCGTGAAGGGTAAATCTTATGGAAAACGAGGGCATCCTCGCTGCCTGCATGAGGAATGTCAGGAACGGATGCTTGACAGAATAGAGATTCAGTTGCACCGGATGTTTTTATAAGTTATAATGAGATTACAGCTTTGAGGATGCAGTGGGTCAGAATCCCATGAAAGAATGTATGCCGGAGGAGAACCGCCATGAAAACCGGACCGTTTTATAAAAGAATATTGTGGCTCCTGTCTGCGGTTCTGCTTTTTACAGCTCCGCTTTCCGCCTGCAGCCGCCGCACAGTCCACCCCGTTCTGTCGGTATCATCGGATGCCGCTGAAGATGAGGCGGGACTGTCCGGCTATATTGTCGCGATTGAAGAAGAACCGGATACGGTTGATTTTCAGTGCACTTCGATACACTATACGATAGCTCAGAATGTCTTTAACCGCCTGGTGGAGATGGAAAAGCAGGAGGACGGAAGTGTGAAGGTAATGCCCTCGCTGGCCCGCACCTGGGATATCTCTGATGACGGCAGGAGCTATACTTTTCATCTGCAGGAGGATGTCCGGTTCAGCAACGGATCTCCCCTGACCTCGTCTGATGTACTGTATACACTGACCAGACTCCTGACGCATCCGGATTCCTGCAACCGGGATATCGCTGAGACAATCCTCGGAGCATCACAGCTGGAAAGCGGGACCTGCAGAACCCTTCGGGGGTTCCAGATTCACAGCGAACTGGATTTTACCATTACTCTGGATAAGCCCTCCGCTGCATTTCTTGCCTGCATGTCGATGCCGGGAGCTTCGATTCTCGACGAGCAGACCACTGAGGAAGCAGGGGAACGTTTCGGCCGGGATCCTTTATGGACAATCGGTACCGGTCCCTTTATTCTTGACACATGGGAGCCGGGAAAGGGAATTCTTCTATCCGCAAACCCGGACTGCTGGGAGGGACCGCCGGCCTGCAAGGGGATGGATCTCCGGTTTCTGGAGGATTCGGAGGTCGCCAGGCAGATGTTTGAGTCGGGTGAGATCGACATTCTTGATCTTGATGAGCTGGGCAACTCGGCGGAATTCTTTATTCATGGAGATATTTATCAGGACAGGCTTTACCCTGTTCAGCAGATCGGCATCAACTATATTGCGCTCAACGAGTCAACAGAGCCGCTTGCCGACAAAAGGGTCAGAAAGGCACTTCAGCTGGCTTTGAACCGGGATATTCTGCTTGAAGCCGTGTACAGCGGCAGGGGTACGGTTGAAAACGGTATTTTTCCTGTCGGGCTGATCGGGCATAATCCGGCACTTCAGCCGATTCCATTTGACCTGCAGGAGGCGGTCAGCCTCCTGCAGGAGGCCGGTTATTCCAAAGGGTTTGACCTTACCTTCAGCGTAAAAGCTTCCTCAACGCAGGATGAACTGGTGCTGGCGGAAGTGGCTGCTTCCATGTGGAAGAAGGCAGGCATCCGGGTTTCGATCGAGCTGCTGGATGACGATGAGTTTATGAGCCGCCGAAAGAGCGGACAGATTGCATGCTATACGGCTTCATGGATCGCGGATTATGATGATCCCGAAAACTTCATCTATACTTTCTTCGGAAATAATGAGAATTCGGTTTACCGCAGTCTCTGCTATGATGATGAGGAGGTCATGAAGCGGGTCCGTGATGCAAGGACGATCGTGAATACTGATGAGCGGATCCGGGAGTACCAGGAGCTGGAGCGGATCATTGTATCGGAGGATGCGGCGTGGATTCCGCTGTTCTCGAGACTCCGGTATTATGTGACATCAGAGCGGATCAGCGGTTTCAGGTCTTCCTGGAACGGATCAGTAAAAAATAATTACAGACATATGGCAGTAAACGGATGATACAGCGGCATGGGGGAGAATAACATGTACTCGATCCGTGTAAAAATCACAGCAATCATGGTTGCTGCGATACTGGTAAGTATCCTTTGCGTTTTCGGAGCTTATACGCTGACGATTCGGGCGGAAAACGACCGAAGCTCAGTGGAAATGATGAACCTGATTGCGCAGAGCACCCGGAAATCCCTGGGGAAATACTTTGAGAGTATAGAACAGTCAATTGAAATGACGGCCAATATTGCGAGCGACGCACTGGACAGCGTTGTTCTTGCAGAGTGCGGAGCTGCGGGAGCCGATACGGGGCTTGCTGCCCGGACACCGGAGCAGATTCGGGAACTGGATGAATATCTGGCGGACTACTGTGCCGGGATCCGGGATGCGTTTGCAAGCGTGGCCAGCCACACAAACGGGGTTGTTTCCTATTACTACTGCATCAATCCCGAGATCAGTGCCGAAGAACACGGCTTTTTCTATTCCAAGGTAGGCAAGACCGGGTTTGAGGAGCAGCCTCCGCTTGATGTGAAAAAACTGGGACCGGAGGATATGACGTGGTACTATACTCCTCTTAAGAGGGGACGTCCGTCCTGGATCGGACCGTATACAACGCCCATTCTGAATAATCTGGAGACATGCTCCTATATTGTGCCGATCTATAAAGCGGGTTCTCTGATCGGGATTCTGGGAATGGATATCCCGTTTGAGACCCTGGTCGCGCAGATCCGCCCGATCCGGGTTTATAATACCGGCTTTGCCTGTCTGTGCGATGATAAAGGACATGTTCTTTATCATCCGAACCTGGAATACGGAACGGTTCCGGAGATCTCAGAACTTGATTCCGTCGGTGAAATGTTTCAGGACGAGGACAGCGGGGACTCTCTGATACGATATACGGTTGAAGGACAGGAAAGGCAGATGGCATATTCTACCCTGTCTACCGGAATGAAGCTGGTGGTTACCGCGCCGACAAAGGAGATATCGGCCTCGATCATCACCCTGGTCAGGAATGCCCTGATTATCACAGCCGGCATATCCCTGTTCTTTGTTGTGGCGATGTCCTGGGTCCTGAGAATTATAACCAGGCCTCTTCAGCAGCTGACAGATGCGTCCCGGCGGCTTGCGGCGGGAGATTACGAGGTGGAGCTGAGCTATCAGAGACGGGATGAGATCGGCACTCTGACGAGGTCTTTCATGAACATGCGGGATAAGATCAGGCTCTATATTGATGATCTGAACCGTCGGGTCCGGACGGATGCTCTGACCGGGCTGCCGAATATGAGATATTTTTTTAAACTGGCAGAGAATGAAAAAGCACGGCTTTCCGGGGAAGGAAAGACGATGGCAGTGGTCTATTTCAACCTGATCGGAATGAAGCATTTCAACCGGCAGTATGGTTTTGAAGAAGGCGACAGCCTGATACGTGCCGTTGCGGATATCCTGACCGACCAGTACGGGGATCTGAATGTGAGCAGGATCAGCCAGGATAATTATGCGGCGGTGACTTCTGAGGAGGATGCTGATAAGCACCTTGAACAGGTTTTCAGGGAGTGCGGGACAATCAACGAGGGAAGGACACTGCCCGTGCAGGCAGGCGTTTACTCGATGCGCTTTGGCGATGTGGATATCAGCATTGCCTGCGACCGCGCGAAATTTGCCTGTGACAGGAACAGGGGAGCGTATGTTTCGAGAGCATGTTTCTTTGATGAAAAGATGCTGAAGCAGATTGAAAATGTCCCGTATATTATCAATCATCTCGATCAGGCGGTCAGGGAAGGCTGGATCCGGGTCTTTTATCAGCCGATCATCCGCGCGAAGAGCGGAAAGGTCTGTGATGAGGAAGCACTGTCGCGGTGGATCGATCCGGAGCGTGGAATGCTTTCACCGGATGATTTTATTCCGGTTCTGGAAAAAGCAAAGCTGATCTATATTCTGGATCTGTTTGTACTGGACCGGATACTCGAAAAGATGAGGGACCAGAAAGCGGCAGGGCTGCGGGTCGTCCCGCAGTCTCTGAATCTTTCGCGGGAGGATTTTGAATCCTGCGATATTGTGGAAGAGATATGCCGGCGCGTGGACCGGGCGGGCATTCCCCACAGCAGGCTTACGATCGAAGTGACGGAGAGTGTGGTCGGCAGTGACTTCGAATTTATGAAAAGCCGGATCGAACGCTTTCGGGAACTCGGATTTCCTGTGTGGATGGATGATTTCGGCAGTGGATATTCTTCACTTGATATGCTCCAGCAGATTCACTTTGACCTGATCAAGTTTGATATGCGGTTCCTTCAGCGGTTTGAGGATGGGAAGGAGAGCAGGATCATACTTACCGAACTGATCAGGATGGCGGTCGGCCTTGGTATCGAGACGCTCGCGGAAGGAGTCGAGACGAAGGAGCAGGCGGATTTTCTGAGAAACGCCGGCTGTACAAAGCTTCAGGGATATTATTACTGCAAACCAATCCCGCCGGAGGAGATCCTGGAGAGGAACAGAAAAGGAATCCAGATCGGGTTCGAAGAGCAGGACAGCGAGGATATGCAGTGACACTGCACCGGTACGGCGGTGCAGGCATAAAGGAAGGTATTGGTATGAGAGACTGGCTCTACAGGTTTATGCAGGGAAGATACGGAATGGATCAGATGGGAAAGTTCACCTCGATCGCCTCAATGGTCCTGGTGATTCTCTCGATCGCTCTTTCCCGGTGGTATACTGCCGGCATGATTCTGAACACGGCCGGCTTTGCGGGAATTGTGTATTCGTGGTTCAGGATGCTGTCACGCAATTACGCAAAGCGGGCAGAGGAAAACAGGGCGTACCAGAATTACGCGTCGAAGGTCAGACGTTTTTTCGGCAGACAGAAATATATGATGAATGAGCGGAAGACAAACCATATTTATTCCTGTCCGGGATGCGGCCAGAAAATCAGGATTCCGAGAGGAAAAGGAAAGATCGAGATCCGCTGCCCGAAGTGCGGGACGGCATTTGTCAGGAAAAGTTAAATGGATGTTTTCCGGTAACTGTTCAGAACAGATTCGCTTTCCGGAGGGATGGTGACGATATGTTTGGGTATGTGACGATCGATAAGCCGGAGCTGAAATTTCGGGAATTTGATGTTTACAGGGCCTGCTACTGCGGGCTATGCCGTGAACTGCGTGAAAAATTCGGTATCCCGGGACAGCTGAGCCTGACCTATGACGAGACATTCGTGATTCTGGTTCTGGAAGGGCTGTATGAACCCCGCATTCTGAAGGGAACCACAAGGTGCGCGGTGCACCCTGTCATAAAGAGACCCGTGAGAAAAAGCGTAATCACGGAATACGCGGCGGATATGAACATTTTTCTGGTATATTACAAATGCATGGATGACTGGATGGATGAGAAAAAGGCCGCCGGAAAGGCATTCGGGGAGCTTTTAAAGAAAAAGGCAGCGGGTGTCCGCCGGAAGTATCCTGAAAAATGTGAAAAGATCGGGACATATCTTGACAGGCTCAGCGCGCTTGAAAAGGCGGACGTTCATGATCTTGACATGATGGCGGGATGCTTTGGCCATATTCTGGAGGAGATTTTTGCCTGGAGGCACGATTTGTGGGAGGCGGATCTCCGGAGAATGGGCTTTTATCTGGGAAAATACATCTATCTTCTGGATGCCTATGAGGATCTGGACGAGGACCTGAAAAACGGAAGCTATAACGTGCTTTCCGGATTGAGGACAGCACCGGATTTCGAAAAAAATGTCCGGAGCATGCTTGCCATGATGATGGCGGAGAGCTGCCGCTCTTTTGAACGCCTTCCTGTTGTAATGCATGCCGGGATCATAAGGAACATTCTGTATTCGGGAGTCTGGACCCGCTACAGGGCGATACAGCGAAGGAAAGAGAAGGAGAAAGAAAAAGAACATGTTTGACCCTTACAGTGTCCTCGGAGTCGGCAGAAACGCGACTGATGAGGAGATTAAAAAAGCCTACCGCAGGCTGAGCCGGCAGTACCATCCTGATGCGAATATCAACAATCCGGACCGGGAAGCCGCCGAGGAAAAATTCAAGGAGGTTCAGGCTGCCTATGATCAGATCATGAAGGAACGGGAGTACGGAGATCACGGGTATGCCTACGGAGGCTTCGGAGACTATGGACGCCAGAACAATGGATATCAGGATGAGGAACTGATGCGCCGGAAAGCCGCGGCGAATTACATCCAGAACAGACATTTCGAGGAGGCGCTCAATGTGCTTCAGGGTCTCAGGGAGCGCAACGGCGAGTGGTATTACCTCTCGGCGATGGCTCATATGGGATTGGGCAACAATATGAATGCGGTGGATCACATGCGGACAGCAGTGAACCTGGATCCCGGAAATCAGGAATACCGGATGCTCCTTCAGCGCATGGAAGGGGGAGAGAGCTGGTACATGCAGCGCAGCCAGCCGTTTGGCGGAATTCAGGGAGGAGACGATATGTGCCTGAATCTGTGCCTTGCCAACCTGGCCTGTAATCTGTGCTGTCCGGGGGGCGGAGTCTTTTGCATCTGAAGCACGCTTGACAAATCATTTCGTTTTGTTTACGATAGGACATAAAATAACCCGGCTTGTTAATGCGGGACCACAGGGGGAAGGATAATGAATCATAATGGGAAAAGCTGCCGGAGCAGGCTGCCTTACTATCTTCCGGAGCTGTTTGCAGCTGTTTTGGCCATTCTGATCGCACTGTTTATCATGCCTGCGCGCGTGAATGCTGCCGCCAAAAACGGCTTCGTGAAGGAAGACGGGGCAGTTTATTATTATGAAAATGATAAGAAAGCCACAGGATGGAAGACGATCGGCTCCGATCAGTACTTTTTTGAATCGAACGGCAGGATGAAGACCGGCTGGAAAACCGAAGGGACTAACCGCTGGTATTTTAAATCCGACGGAAAGATGGTGCGCGGACAGTATCTGTACGACAGAAAAAAACGTGTCTACCGCTATTTTACCGCAAAAGGAAAGATGGTCAGGGGCTGGTATACCTTCCCGGATGGAAACAAATGCTATTTCAGCTCCAATCCTGAAAAACTTTCGAAGGACGGCATCAAGCAGTTCGGCTTTGTGAAGGTCGGCAAGAGAACCTACTATTTCCAGAAGGGTACGGGCTACCTCACGACAGGGTGGATCACCCGCAAGTCCGACGGCGCGAGATTCTATCTGGATCCCGCAAAAAAAGGAGCGATGCTTGTAAATACGACAAAGCAGCTCGACGGCGTAACCTATGTTTTTGACAAAAAAGGCGTTTCGACGATCAAACTGAGTCCGGCCGGAACCGTGACAAGGGCTGCGGGCAGCAGCAGAACGATCAAGAATTATCTTCTGAATGCCCTCCAGGCCTGCGGAAGGGTCCTGTATATCTGGGGCGGCGGATGGACACAGTCTACCATTAAGGGAGTTCCGAGCTCGTGGACAAGCTGGTACAACAGCCAGACCAGCAGCTTTGATTACAACAATTACCGTGACCTGTCGACCGGAAACCGTGTAAAAGGCCTTGACTGTTCGGGCTTTGTCGGATGGGCTGCATACCAGATCATGCAGTCGGCATCCAATGTCGGCTACGGGTACACCGTGGTATCCGGCTCTGTCGGCGGCAGTTATGTCGGCCGGGGCTGGGGCAGCATTCTGACCCAGACACAGCTCAGCAATGACGGCTACAGGCTTTATCCCGGTGATATCGGCTATGACGCGAACCATGTGTGGATCATTGTGGGGCAGTGCAAGGACAAGAGCTGCGTGGTACTCCATTCCACACCGCAGGCGGGCGTACAGCTTTCGGGAACGCCGACTCCTTCCGGTAATTATGACAGCCAGGCTGTGAGGGCATGTGAACATATTATGCCGGTCTATTCCGGATTCAGCAGGTTCCCTTACAAGACATCGTGCGGAAATTATGTCACCCGGAGCAATTACTTCCGGTGGAACCGCAGCACGCTGGCAGATCCTGACGGATTTATGAATATGCGTGCCGAGCAGATCCTGTCGGCTCTGTTCAGTTAAAAGCAGTAATAGTGGTTTAGATCATGTAAAGGCAGAACATTTTGTATGTTTTGCCTTTTTTTTACGTTTTATAAACAAGATGCGGGATACATATGTTACAGATTTTACTTAACTATTGACTTTGGAAAATGGTTGACATATAATAGTTAACGTCAGCGTAATAAAAATGTAAATAATGCAATGGTTTAAGTAATATTCGGGAAAGAAAAGAGCAGTAATACGTTGTTGTGCATTGTACAGCACGAATGCACAGTTTTATTAAGGATGGGGTTTTATGCAGACAATCAGCAGAAAAATGAGAATGATCTTCGCGGCAATGTTTCTGTTCCTTGCTGCCGCCGGCATTTCTGCAGCGGCCGTGAGCGAGAATGTCGAAGCGGCTGCGGCAAACGGATTTGTGACAAAAAGCGGAAAAACCTACTATTACCAGAACGGTAAAATGGTTACCGGCTGGCTCGTTTTGAACGGAAAGACCTATTATTTCAAGAATAGCGGCGTCCAGAAGACCGGATGGACGAAAGTCAACGGAAAACGGTACTATTTTTCGACATCCAAGATTCCGGCAAACCGCTATATGGCGATCGGCTGGAGAAAAGACAGAAAAGGTGTCCGCAGGTATTTTGATGAAAACGGTGTTCTTGCGGTCGGATGGAAGACCATAGGCAGTGACAGATATTACTTCAAGTCCAACGGGGCAATGAAAACCGGCTGGCTGTCTCTTAACGGAAAACGCTATTACTTCAAGAAGTCGGGAAAGCAGGTCCGGGATAAGCTGTACTATGACGCGTCAATAAAGGCCTACCGGTATTTTACGCCATCTGGCGTGATGGTGAGGCAGTGGTATACCTTTCCGAATGGAAACAGGAGATATTTCAGCAATACGCCGAATAATCTGTCCACAGACGGACTGATGCAGACCGGCTTTACCAAAGTTGGAAGCAGAACCTATTATTTCCAGCTGGATACAGGGTATCTGTTAAAAGGATGGGTAACCCGCAAGTCGGACGGCGCAAGGTTTTATATGGATCCGAGCAGAAGCGGCGCCCTGGTTGTGAATACTACAAAGACGATCGACGGTGTGACATATGTGTTTGACTCGGAAGGCGTTGCGACGGTAAAGACTTCTTCTGGTTCATCTTCAACGGTTGTTCCGCAGACAACAAGCAGCGCAAGGACGATCAAGAACTATCTGCAGAACGGGCTTATGCCGATCGGACAGTGCCTCTATGTATGGGGCGGCTGGTCCCACGGAAATACCAAGGGTGTTCCCTCCGAGTGGAAAAAGTTCTACGACGAACACAGCAGCGGATATGACTATCACGGGTACATGTACCAGAGAACCAAAGGCCTTGACTGCTCAGGCTTTGTAGGCTGGTGCGCATATCAGGTGATGGAGACAAAGTCCGGCGGCACCAACTACACGGTTGTTTCCGGAAGCGTCGGCCCAAGCTATGTGAGCAGCGGCTGGGGGAGCATCGTTACCCAGGCGAAGCTTTCAAAGAGCAACTACAAAATGTATCCCGGCGATATCGGGTACAATGACAGCCATACATGGATTATTCTCGGCCAGTGCTCCGACGGCAGCTGTGTAATTCTCCATTCGACGAACAACGGCGGCCCGCAGCTTGCCGGAACACCGACGCCGGCAGGCAATTATTCCAGCCAGGCCATCACGCTTGCCGAAAAGTATATGGCTAAGTTCCCGGGGTATGTTAAAAACAAGAATACCTCAATGTACAGAACCACAACGGCAAACTACATGAAGCAGGGCAGCTATCTCCGCTGGAACAGGAGTACGCTTTCAGATCCGGACGGCTATCTCAATATGACAGCCGACAAGATCCTGGCAGACCTGTTCAAATGATGGCTGTTCAGATGATTTCCCAGATCCCCTTTCTCGTCAGAATAGATGAGAAAGGGGATCTTTGTTTCAAAAAGGTTACTAAATATTACAAAATTATAAAGCGTATGATAAAAAAGCCTTGCATTCCACAAGATGTTGTGATAGTATGACAAAGGACAGTAAAAAGATTACGAAAATATTACAATTAGTTTAAAAGATGCGAGGTTGATAAAATGAAGAAAAGAGCGTTTTGCCTTACATTGGCATTATTGTTGATGGCACAGGGAACCGCCTCTGTCGCGGCTTCACCATATACGGAGGAGCAGCTGATCGAATATCAGGAATGGACCAGCGCACAGCTTGACGCTACCTATGCAAGAATGGATGCCCTGTGGGCGCAAAAGCAGCAGCTGCAGAGTGAGATATCGGCACTTGATGAGACACTGGTACAGGTGATGGTAAGCATCGAGATGCTGAAGAATGATATCGCAAATAAGCAGACGGATATTGAAAAGACGGGAGAGAGCCTCCAGAAGGCGGTGAATGCCCGTGAAGAGCAGTACAGCTCGATGAAGGAGAGAATCCAGTATCTGTACGAAAAGGGCGGGGATGACGCATGGTTCCTGATGCTTCTGAACGCGGATAACGTGGCAGACCTTTTAACGAAGGCCGAGTATACGCAGAAGATGTACGAGGCGGACCGGAATTCCCTGAAAAAATATGTAAACACCATTACTCAGGTGAAGAGCCTCCAGAACCAGTATGAGAGTGAGAAGGCCGAGCTTGAGGAGATGGAGATGTCTCTGGAGGAGGAATCCTCCGAGCTGAATTATCAGATCGATGTGAGAAAACAGTCATCGGCCGACTGCGACAATGAGATCGCCTATGCACAGCAGCAGGCTAACGAATACGCAGCCCTTCTGATGGAACAGCAGATGGAACTGGAGAAGCTTGTTGCGGAGCGCCTTGCGGCAGAAGAGGCGGCCAGAAGGGAAGCCGAGGCTTACGCTGCGGCTGTCGCTGCGGCACAGGCCCAGCAGAGCGTCCAGGATACAGGGGACGGCAGCGGCGCAGGCTATGACGGCGACATCTATACCGAGTCATTCACGGAGGATGTCTATGATGATGAAGGAAATCTCGTCGGGCAGACGACATACACCACCCAGTACAATGCGTACGGGGATGTGATCGGCAGCTCGGAGACGACCGGCCAGTACGATGAGGACGGCGACCTTGTAGGGCAGGAGACAACCGGTGATCTTGTAGAGTATTACGACGGAAGCGGCGACGGCTCCGCCGGCACATACACGGAGCCTTCTTACGACGGCAGTACAGACGATTCCGGATCATCCGGGACTGTCGAGTATGAGTACGATGAGTACGGAAATGTCATTGACACGGACAACACAGTGACGGACTACAGCAGCTCCTATTCCGACAGTTCCTCTTCCGGCAGCAGCTCCGGAAGCTCCGTTGTCGACTATGCGACACAGTTTGTCGGCAACCCCTATGTATGGGGCGGAACCAGCCTGACAAACGGCGCGGACTGCTCGGGATTTGTTCAGAGTGTATATGCGAACTTCGGCGTCAGCCTTCCGCGTACCTCCTACGAACAGCAGACAGCGGGAACCGAGGTGTCCTATGCGGATGCTCAGCCCGGCGACCTGATCTGCTACGGCGGCCATGTGGCAATCTACATGGGAGACGGAAAGATCGTGCATGCATCGAACTCCCGTGACGGAATCAAAGTCAGTGACGATGCGACATATCGCACAATTCTCTCAGTGAGAAGACTGGTATAAAACGTGATTTTTTTCCTTGCAATCAGGTGCGTCCCGTGCTATTATAGCATGTGGACGCACTTTTCAGATTGTATTCGTGCGCCCATTTGCAGGCTTTTAAAGCTCTATCTTAATAGGAAAGGAGGATTTCCCGTGAAAGTTAGATCATCTGTAAAACCGATCTGTGAGAAATGCAAAGTCATCAAGAGAAAGGGCTCGATCAGAATTATCTGCGAGAATCCGAAGCATAAACAGCGTCAGGGATAATCAACAGGCTGTTTTTGCAGAATGCGGCTGCAGCAAAAAGCCCCCGTCATGGCGTTTTGCTGTTACATGATTAACATGTATTGCCTAATACCGAAGGCATTGTGCATTGCACAGAAGAATTCGGAAAGGCCGTGGATCTTACGGCCGCGGCTGGGTGTGATACCGAGACACCCCAATTAGGAAAACGAGAGCATTTGACAGAGGCACCCCATTTCACCTTGCGTCAGCAAGTGGTGTACGGTTCAAAAAGCTTTCATATTAAGAAATGGAGGAAAACAGTACATGGCTCGTATAGCTGGTGTAGACTTACCAAGAGAAAAACGTGTTGAAATCGGTCTTACTTATATCTATGGGATCGGCAGGTCAAGCGCTTCCAAAATCGTGGAGCAGGCCGGAGTAAACCCGGACACCCGTGTCAGGGACCTCACTGATGAAGAGGTTAAAAAGCTCAGCACCGTCATTGAAGAGACGATGATGGTGGAAGGTGATCTCAGAAGGGAAATCGCTCTTAATATCAAGAGACTGCAGGAAATCGGATGCTACAGAGGGATCCGTCATCGTAAAGGACTTCCGGTCAGAGGCCAGAAGACCAAAACGAACGCCAGAACACGCAAGGGTCCGAAGAGAACTGTTGCAAACAAGAAGAAATAATTGTCGATCATAAAAAGGAAAGTGTAGGTTAGTTTTAAAATGGCAAAAACCACAAGAAGAACGACCAAGCGTCGTGTCAAGAAAAACGTTGAACATGGTCAGGCACACATCCAGTCTTCCTTCAACAATACGATCGTCACTCTGACTGATAACGAAGGAAATGCTCTTTCATGGGCAAGCGCCGGTGGACTTGGCTTCAGAGGTTCAAGGAAATCTACCCCTTATGCAGCACAGATGGCAGCGGAGACCGCTACCAAGGCTGCTCTGATTCATGGCTTAAAGACAGTTGATGTTATGGTAAAAGGTCCGGGCTCCGGACGTGAAGCCGCAATCCGTGCCCTTCAGGCATGCGGCCTTGAAGTTACCAGCATCCGCGACGTGACACCTGTTCCCCATAATGGATGCCGTCCGCCAAAACGCAGAAGAGTGTAATCAGGAGGTTAGTTGACATGGCAGTAAACAGAGTACCTGTCCTTAAAAGGTGCAGATCCCTTGGTCTGGAACCGTTATATCTTGGCATTGACAAAAAGTCAAAAAGAACGCTGAAACGTGCGAACCGCAAGGTTTCCGAGTACGGCACCCAGCTGAAAGAAAAACAGAAAGCAAAATTCATCTACGGCGTTCTTGAAAAGCCGTTCCGCAATTACTACCTGAAGGCCGACAGAATGCAGGGCCAGACAGGTGAAAACATGATGATCATGCTGGAGAGCAGACTGGACAACGTAATCTTCCGTCTTGGCTTTGCCAGAACAAGAAGAGAAGCCCGCCAGATCGTCGACCACAGACATGTGCTGGTCAACGGCAGGATCGTCAACATTCCTTCCTTCCTCGTAAAGGCAGGGGATGAGATCGAAATCAAGGAAAAAGCAAAGAGCTCCGCAAGATATAAGGAGATTCTTGAGAGAACCGGCGGCAGGGCAGTTCCTGCATGGCTGGAAGCGGATCAGGAAAATCTCAAGGGAACTGTGAAAGAGCTTCCGAGAAGAGAAGATATCGATGTTCCTGTAAATGAGATGCTGATCGTCGAGTTGTATTCCAAATAAGACGTGAAGGCTGATCACAGCATGGCTGTATAAACGGGAGAAACCCTTCAATCGTTGTATTATCCACACAGGAGGGAATATATAGTGTTCGATTTCAATAAACCGAAAATTGAAATTAAGGAAATATCCGAAGATAAAAAGTTCGGAAGGTTCGTGGTCGAGCCTCTGGAAAGAGGATATGGCACTACTCTTGGCAACTCTCTCAGAAGAATCATGCTGTCTTCTCTGCCGGGTTCCGCAGTGAGCCAGGTTAAAATTGACGGTGTACTTCACGAATTCAGCTCGATCCCGGGTGTAAAAGAAGATGTAACCGAAATTATCATGAACCTGAAAAGCCTTGCGATCAAGAACAGCAGCAGCGACAATGAGCCCAAAATGGCCTACATTGAATGCGAGGGCAAGGGCGTCGTCACCGCTGCCGATATCCAGACAGACCAGGATATCGAAATCATCAACAAGGATCAGGTTATCGCGACTCTCAACGGAGGAACCGACTGCCGTCTTGCGATGGAGCTTACCATCACAAACGGACGCGGCTATGTAAGCGCTGATAAAGGCAAGTCCGAGGATATGCCGATCGGAGCACTCGCAGTCGATGCCATTTATACTCCCGTTGACAGAGTGAACATGATTGTTGAGAATACCCGTGTCGGCCAGGTCACTGATTATGACAAGCTGACGCTTGATGTGTATACCAACGGCACGCTTGATCCGGATGAAGCGGTGAGCCTTTCGGCAAAGGTGCTCAGCGAGCATCTGAGCCTGTTCATCGATCTTTCGGAAAACGCGAAGAACGCGGAGATCATGATCGAAAAAGAGGACGATGAGAAGGAAAAGGTTCTCGTGATGAGCATCGATGAACTGGAGCTTTCGGTTCGTTCCTACAATTGCCTGAAGCGTGCAGGAATCAACACGGTGGAAGAGCTTTGCAGCAAGACTCCGGACGATATGATGAAGGTCCGTAATCTGGGCCGGAAGTCCCTGGAGGAAGTGCTGGCCAAGCTGAAAGAGCTGGGGCTTCAGCTTCAGCCTTCAGAAGAGTAGAGACAGGAAAGACATGTGCGGACAGACGCACATCAGCAGAATAGTGGATGCCAGACATTTGAGCAGTAAGTCCGAACCAGCATGCCCGGATGTTCCACAGATGGAGGAAGAAAAATGGCAAATTACAGAAAACTCAGCAGAACTGCAGATCAGAGAAAAGCGCTTTTAAGAAACCAGGTTACCATGCTTCTGTATCATGGAAAAATCCGTACAACAGAGGCGAAAGCAAAGGAAATCCGTAAAATTGCGGAATCCCTGATTGCAAAGGCTGTAAAAGAAAGAGATAATTTTGAGACTGTCACCGTGACCGCAAAGGTTCCGCGCAAGAACGCTGACGGCAAGAGAGTTAAAGAAGTTGTCGACGGCAAAAAGAAGACAGTTTATGATGAAGTCCAGAAGGAAATCAAAAAGGATGCTCCCAGCAGGCTTCATGCACGCCGTCAGATGCTGAAGGTGTTTTATCCGGTCAAGGAAGTGCCGGAAAAAGGCGCTGGCCGCAAGAAAAACACAAAACAGGTAGACATGGTGGAAAAGATGTTCGGCGAAATTGCACCGAAGTATGCGAATCGCAACGGCGGATATACCCGTATCGTCAAGATCGGTCCGCGCAAGGGCGATGGAGCTATGGAAGTTCTGATTGAGCTGGTATAATCAGAGCAGGGGAAAGCATGCTTGCTGAACCCCTCCAAAAGTGTGTCTTTTTGGCGCCGCGGATCAGATGTGTCTGGTCCGCGGCTTTCGTTATCAGAGGAACGATGAGATGGGATTCAGATGTACGGCCGCTGTTCTGGCGGCAAAGCTTACCGGCTTTTTCTGCAGGCTGACCGGAAGGCAGGGGGTCACGCTCTCCGGAAAAATAGCTCTGAAAATCTGCCCTGACCTTCTGGAAAGGCTCTCCGGCCAGGTCAGGAATAAGATTTTTGTTACCTGTGGAACCAATGGAAAAACAACAACAAACAATATGCTGGCTTCTGCCCTGGAAGCAGAAGGATATCAGGTGGTCTGCAACCATACCGGTTCCAATATGCTGAACGGGGTCGCTGCGGCTTTTGCCCTGAGCGCCGGCTGGAACGGAAGGCTGAAGGCTGATTACGCGGCGATCGAGGTGGACGAGGCCTCCACAAAATATGTATTCCCGGCGATAAAGCCGGACTACATGGTTATGACCAACCTGTTCCGGGATCAGCTCGACAGGTACGGCGAGATCGATATTACAATGAATATTCTGGAGGAGATGATCCGGAAGGTTCCGGAGATGAAGCTCATTGTAAATGCGGACGATGCCCTGTCGGAGTATCTCGCGGAGGATTCCGGCAACTCATTTGCGACATACGGAATCAGCAATCCTGTTCTGAAAACCGCCACGAACGAGATCCGCGAGGGAAGATTCTGCAAACGATGCGGGGAGAGGCTCAGGTACCGCTTTTATCATTACAGCCAGCTGGGTGACTACAGCTGCCCGAAATGCGGGTTCAAAAGACCTGTCCCGGATTATGACGGGTATGATGTATCGGTAGGAGATACCATATCATTCAGCGTTGAAAAATGCAGACTGACGGCGAATTACAAAGGATTTTACAATGTATACAATGTGCTGGCGGCCTATGCGGCCCTCAGGACAGCCGGGATTCCCATACCGCATTTTAAGAAGATGCTTCGCTCGTTTCATCCGGAAAACGGAAGAATGGAGCAGTTCACATACCGGGGAACCCGCATTACACTGAATCTTGCCAAAAACCCGGCGGGCTTCAACCAGAATATTTCGGCGGTCATGCAGGATGCTTCTCCGAAGGACATTGTGATTGTAATTAATGACAACGCGCAGGACGGGCGCGATATCTCGTGGCTTTGGGACGTGGATTTTGACGCGCTGGGTGAGGAGAGCATAAAGTCCATCACAGTCAGCGGAATCCGCTGTCAGGATATGCGGCTCCGCATGAAGTATGTAGGGATCCGTGCGGATCTTGAACCGGATGTGGAGAAGGCTGTCCGGAAGAAGGCGGCCGACGGAGTGAAGAACCTGTATGTTCTGGTCAATTATACTGCCCTTTTTGATACCCGGAATATCCTGAAACGACTGGAGGAGGGAAAAGAATGAAAATCACGATAGGACATTTGTATCCCGACCTTCTGAATCTGTACGGAGACCGTGGAAACATCATGTGCCTGATGAAACGCTGTGAGTGGAGAGGAATCGAGGCGGAGACTGTTTCATTTGAACTGAACGACAAAATCAGTTTTGAGAACCTTGATATTGTACTGCTGGGAGGGGGATCCGACCGGGAACAGATGATCGTCTGCACAAAGCTTCAGGAAATCCGGGAGGATTTCAGCCGCTATGTGGAGGACGGCGGCGTGGTAATCGCTGTGTGCGGCGGATACCAGCTGCTCGGCCATTATTACCGCACCGACCAGGGAGAGATGAAAGGGCTCAGCCTTGTGGATCTTTATACAGAACAGGGAGAAGGCAGACTGATCGGGAATGTCGTATTGAAAAGCGATCTTTTTGAGATGCCGGTCACAGGCTTTGAAAATCACGGCGGAAGAACCACGCTCGGAAAGTGCCGCCCGCTTGGAAAGGTTCTCTGCGGATACGGGAACGACGGACAGAGCGGCTATGAAGGAGCGGTTTATAAAAACGTGATCGGAACTTATCTGCACGGACCGATTCTTCCCAAAAACCCGAATCTGGCGGATTATCTGATCAGAAAAGCCCTGGAACGCAAGTATGGAAAGGAAATTTCGCTGGAACCTCTGAAGGACAAAGAAGAGCGTGAAGCCAACGATTATGTGGTCCGAAGGTTCGTCCAAATATAAACACAAAATACTAATTGGCAAAAGTCTTGCAAAGCAGGTTGACGGAATGTATAATTATGTTATTCGATCCGGAAGAACCGGAGCGAATCCTTCATGAAAACAGAAAGGAGTATCTACTATGCAGAAATATGTATGTGAGCCCTGCGGATATGTTTATGATCCTGCAGAGGGCGATCCGGATAACGGGATTGCTCCGGGTACAGCATTTGAAGATCTTCCGGATGACTGGACATGTCCGGTATGCGGAGTATCTAAGGATGAGTTCGTACCTGAATAACAGGTAACACAGAGGTGCCGAAAGCAGGGGGGCTTTTGACACCTTCTTTTTTCCGGGGATAAGGGGATGCGATATGGCAAAGTATAATAATCAGAAGGCTAAAATTCTGTTCTTGCAGCAAATGTTGTATGAAACGGGGGAGAATCATACAATATCCATGCAGATGATTCTGGATAATCTTCAAAAAAAGGGTATCAGGGCGGAGCGGAAAAGCATCTATGATGACATGGATGTGCTTCGTTTTTTTGGCATGGACATCCGCTACAGGAGAGAAAGACCTTCGGGCTATTATCTTGAAGGACTTTCGGAGACGGCCCTGAAAATGCCTGAACCTGTCTATGTGCCCTCACCGCAGGCGGAAGAGCTGCCGGCGGGTGAGGATGATGCCGCCGGGCCTGAGAGAGATCCCGGGACGGATGACCGGACGGCGATGCTGCCGGATGACTCGTCGTGGATGAAACCGGCCAGGACAGACAGAAAAAAACAGATGAAGCTGCAGTGCTCGGAGAAGGGCCGAAAGCTGGCATGGGAGTATTTCGGGGACAGTGCGGAGTATAAAAAGCGCGAGGATGAAACCTTTGTTGTCACGGCTCCGCTGTTGGAGGATCCTTCCTTTTTCGGATGGCTCACTGCCGCCGGAGGGGAGATCCGGCTGATAAAACCCAAAAAGACATCCCAGGCTTACCGGGATTTCCTGAAGGGAATTATCAAAGATTATAAATAGTAAATTTGTTCCGTACAGGGCGAAGCACCTGCTGCTGAGCCCGTCCAAAAACGTGATGCGTCAGGCAAAAATCCATCGCTGAAGGCGATTTGTATGGATTTTTGCGCGTATCTGTGAAGGTACTGAACAGATACACCAGAGGAATGGAGCAGATGAAGAGAAGACTGGCTGTAGTTCTGCTGGGAATAACCGTATTCCTGCCGCTTGTATCTGCATGCGGCATAAAGAACGAGGCTTCCAAGGCAGCTGCCGAGAGCGAAAAAACTGAAAAAGAAGGAAACGGGGAGGCGGCTGATCCGGGCGAAGCGGAAGAGGAGGAGCCGGAGGCCGAAACCAAAGAGCCCGACAGAATCGCCATACTTTTTCCGGGAGAAAGAGGCGACAAAAGGTGGGCTGCCGATGCCGAAGAAATGCAGAACGCTTTTCGGGAGGCAGGATACGAATCCACTGTTCTGTTTGCGGACGGGGATGCTGAGCTTCAGTCCCGCCAGGTCATCGATGAGGCGGTGGAGCATACGGTCGCCATGGTGATATCGCCTGCAGACCCATATGGCCTTTCGGACGCTCTTGATTCTGCGTCGGAAGCCGGGATTCCGGTCTTTGACTACGATGAGCTGATCATGGATACGGATTCTGTCGATTATTTTGTAACGTTCGACAACAGGGAGGCCGGCCATCAGATGGCGAAAAAGCTTTCGCAGGACAATTCCCTGGAGCGTCATAAAGAGGATGATCCTCCGCTCACCGCAGGGTATCTGATGGAAACAGGCGAGGTCAGCACCCTGTTCCTGTATAACGGTCTCCTGGAGGAAATCGGACAGTATTACGAATCAGGCGCTCTTGCGTCGGTTTCAGGGGAAGCTTTTGACCAGGCTTCGCTTGTGGACCAGGCCCGCGGTACTTTGAAAGAGGAGCAGGAGGAGATTCTGCGCGAGTCTGCGCCGGACATCCTGTGCGTTTCGGGGCCGGATTCAGCCCGGATTGCGGAGGCAGTCGGTACACCTGAGATGTATATTATTGCGGGTGACAGCAGCGCGGAGACGGTACAGGCAGCGGCGGACGGAATCATCGACGCTTTTGTGTTCCGGGACAATCGGATTCTTGCAAAGAAGTGTGCGGAGACGGTTCTGACATACCTGTCGGGGGAGGATCCCGAGGTTTCGAACTACGGGGATTATGATAATGGAACCCGCACGGTTCGTACCATCACCTGTGAGGAGCAGACGTACGACCAGGGCAGCTTTGAGGTACTTCTCGATAACGGCGTTTTTTCGGAGGATGAGATCCGGTTGAAAGAGGAAGAGGCGCCGGCAGAAGA